>CAZMVS010000403.1:0-2329 GCA_964569525.1 uncultured Planctomycetales bacterium | reverse complement strand
CACGAGGCGGAGGGGGAGATTCATATCGCCATGCCCGGCACGACGCATTTGGTTCGCTGTGGGATGGAGATCGAAGTCGATGCTTTTGAAGCGGACGAGCAAATGGTGATGAAGCATATCTATGACCGGCGGGACATGCCGGGGAAGGTAAGCTGGGAAGAGTGGGTGGACATGGACTGTGTGCATCCGCCGCTGGTGGCCCGTTCGCGTCGGCCGGGGGACCGGTTTTTCCCCTTGGGCATGAGCGGGATGAAAAAAATCAAGGATTTCCTCATCGACGAGAAAGTCGATGCCCATCTTCGCGAACAGACAGTGGTCTTATGCGACCAACTTGGGCCAATCTGGATTGTTCCCCTACGAATTGATGAGCGGGTAAGAATGACCCGGGCCACGAACAATGTTCTGCGTTTGCGAGCCCGACCTCTGGAAGGCCAAGCGGAGCAAAGAAAATAATAAAAATTAAGCTTTTAAGGTATGTAAGTAGTTTAATTACATATATTTAAGACTGGTTATCTTTTTGGCGTTGTGTTATTTGCCCAAATTACCAAAATTTGTCTTGCAATCAGCCAGGTAAGCGGTTACTTTTATAATCACGCGGAGGGGAAGGGAGCGACGCTCTCTTCCTCAAAATTTCCCGGGAAACCGGGGTAAAAAAGTCACGCTCGCGGGCGGACTTTTTTTATGCGCTGAGCATGCAGAATTTGCAATCATGCCCCCCCTTTCATTTTGAAGTGTACGAGCCAAGCGATATTCTCTATCATTCAGATCATGGCAGGTGGAAATTTTATTGGTTTCCCTCGGGTTTATAAATTATGCTGGTAATTCAAAATGCCGTTTGATTCCCGAACTTTGTATCGTTGGATGATTATTTTGTTCGTGGCAGCTGCTGCCATCCGTGTGGGATGGGTGGTATATCGATTTGCCGAGGATCCACGTTGGGCGGAGCTGGAGTATCCTGACGAAGAGGCATATTGCACCGTGGCCGGCTCTTTGGCGGAGGGGGAAGGGCTGAGCGATGAGTTTGGCTACCGGGCCACATATATGCCGGCCTATCCCGGTTTTCTCTCCGTTTTTCATGATTTGCCCAAGTCCTGGTTTTGGGCACGGATTGTACAGGGGCTTTTTGGGGCGATGGCGGCGCCTGTGGTTTTTCTTTTGGCCTGGGAATGGATACGGCTATCGCGGGGGGAATCAAGCCATCTCATTGTGGGGATCAATGAGGACTGGATAGCTTTACTGGCAGGTCTGGCGGTTTGTTTCGATCCGTTTCTGTTGTTTTTCTCAGGGCTGCTATTGACCGAAGCCCTCTTTGCCGTCGTGCTACTGTTGTCGTGGTTGTTTATTCTGCCGATGAGCAAACCCAGCGTGCGTCTGAAAGGCAGTCAGGCCTTTGCTGCGGGATTAGGTCTGTGGGGATGTGTCATGCTTCGTCCCTCGGCGATCATCCTTGTGGTCTTGGTCCCATTAGTGGTTATTCTTTGTCGAAGGTTCAAGCAGGACAGCGTGATGGCAGCGGGGGTGATGGTTGGGGTAGTATTGGTCGGGCTGTTGCCATGGGCGGTCCGTAATCGGTTGGTATTGGGCGAATGGAAGTGGCTGACTACACGGGGTGGAATTTCCCTATATGACGGGCTTGGCGGGGTGGCAACAGGGGCCAGTGACCTGGCACATACCAAAACCATGCCGGCAGTACAGGATATGAGCGAGCTTGAGTGGGATCGGTATTTCCGTAACCAAGCTTGGCAGGCCGTCCGCAAGGATCCGTGGCGGGCGGCGCAGCTGGGGTGGATGAAATTCCGGCGAACCTGGAGCCTGACGCCCAACGTAGAACAATATCGTACCGGACCGGTGGCAGTGGTGAGTGCAGGTTGGACCGGTTTTTTGTTGATTTCAGCGGTGGGGGGATGGTGGTTTCGCCGACGGGCGGTGTGTTCCTGGGTTTTGTTATTGTTGCCGGTGACTGGTTTTACTCTTTTACATACCGTTTTTGTTGGTAGTGTGCGTTACCGTATCCCGATCATGCCTTTGGTAATGGTTCTCTCAGCCACCGGGGTGGTGGACCTGGTTGGGTATTGGCGGGGACGGCGGAGCGGGTAACGACAATTGTACGGTTTCCGGTCGCCCATTCTCACCGGGGAGTAAATTTTTGGCTGGTCGATTGACAAAATGGTTGCGAACACGGCATCACGCGCGGCGAGCGATTTCCCATCGACGACGTTGGATTGGTATTGCCGCCTTGGTCTTTTTGTTGTCAGCGGGTGGTGCGTACAAGATTCTTACCGATGAATCCAGGCTGCGGCGGTTCGCGGAAAACTGGCTGGAGCACTTC
>CAZMVS010000402.1:0-13141 GCA_964569525.1 uncultured Planctomycetales bacterium | reverse complement strand
AATGCAATTTATCCGTGCTGATCCCAATCTCCGCACCTAAACCGTATTCACCACCATCACTGAACCGCGTGGAACAATTGACCATAACGTTACCTGAATCCACCCCCGCGACAAACGCATCCGCCGCGTTAATGTCACTGGTCAATATCGCGTCCGTGTGGTGCGAGCCGTATCGATTAATATCCGCGACCGCCTCAGCCAACGAATCCACTACCTTCACTGATACGATTAAATCCAGGTATTCCTCCCCCAGATCTTCCTCGGAGGCTGCCTTGGCTCCCTTCAAACCCGCCATCGGCTCGGGATACATGCGTACCTCAACTCCCGCATCGACGAGCTTTTGACCAATCCGCGGAATATATTCATCCGCCACCGACTTGTGAAACAAAAGCGACTCCACCGCATTACACACCCCGCACCGCTGCGTCTTGGCGTTTACAATAACCGACTCCGCCAATTCGTACGGACAATGCTCATCCACGTAAATATGGCAATTCCCCGTGTAATGCTTGATCACCGGAATATGCGATTGCTCCACGACGGCCTTGATCAAGCCCTTGCCCCCGCGCGGAATCACCAAGTCGATGTTCTCGTCCTGCCGCAATAAAAGCGGAACCAATTCACGATCCGTGGTGTTCACGATCTGCACCGCCGCCGAAGGCAAACCGGCCTCCGTCAACGCGCCACTGATCACCTTGGCAATGGCCATGTTTGAGTGGAACGATTCCTTGCCACCCCGAAGAATACAGGCGTTCCCACTCTTGATGCACAACGCCGCCGCATCCGAAGTTACGTTCGGCCGGGCTTCGTAAATAATCGCCACCACCCCGATCGGCACGCGACGTTTCTCGATCCGCAAACCGTTCGGCCGAACCCAGCCGCCAATAACCTCGCCCACCGGATCGGACTGCTCCGCCACCTCTTCCACCGCTCGGGCCATCTTCTCGATCCGCCCATCGTCCAGCCGCAATCGGTCCACCATGGCCGAGGTCAGATTGTTCTCCTCGGCGGCAGCCAAATCCGCCCCGTTGGCTTCCTGCATCTCCGCCTTGCGCTCCCGCAAAGCCCGGGCAATTCCCGACAAAGCTTGGTGCCGCTGTCGCCCTGAAGTCAAAGCCAGCTCCCGACCCGCCGCACGGGCATCCGCTCCCAACTGTTCCGCATATTGCTGAAGATTCTGTGTGCTCATAGTACGCCCATTATAGCTGCAGCCCCGCCGCTCTGCAGCCCCATAATGAATCTGCTTCACTGAATCAGCCGTGGCCGCCTGAAGGGATCAAAAACAGAAAATGACCATCAAATCCCCGTCGAGAGCGATTCTAAATTTTCCTGGGAGGATTTTTTGATGACTCGGTAGGTAACCGTTTCCTGCTGCTGACGCTCGATACTCACGTCCTCGTACCCCGCGGGAAGATCGAAACGCACCCGCCCCTCAACCCACGGACCGACAACCGCCGATGGCCCGCTGCCCGGCCTCGTCTCCGGCAACGCCTCCTCCTGAATCTCCATGTAGGCGTTAATCATGTCCGGCCGCAACCGACCAACCTTCTCCAACGGCACCCGCAACCAGACCACCTGCGTCAGATACGCCCGGCTTTTATCCTTGAACTCGATTCGATAATGCTCAAAAAAGTCCGCCGTCCCCACCATTACCTTCAACGGCCGAACCGTTATACGCTCAATCTCCGTCAACTGCTTCAAACGAACCGTCGCCTCCACCTCGTCCGGCTCAAAATCCGCCTCGATCCCCAGAAGATTAGACTGCAATGGTATTTTGAAACTGAACGGCCGACCATCCCGGCCCACGCCGCGAGCCCGCTGTGTCTGGATTTCCTCTTCTACAAATAACTTGAGTTGCTCCGGCAGCGCTATTCTCCGAAGATCACCTTCCAAAACCCGAGCGATAACTTCCCTGGGCTCCAATACCGGCTGGGTGTCCAGCATGTTCCCGTACACCCCCGTATCCAGGGCAATCTTCAAAGTAACATCCCGATATCGATCTACTTCCAAGGGAGTCTCTCCCGGAGATACCCCTACTACGTTTAACCCCCGCCGGCGAAGGGCCGAATGATCCTGCAATTCCTCCGCCAAATCCAACGTCATGGAACCAAGCTCAAGCTTATCCGGCAAAACTACCTGTAGATCAAATAATCCGTTATTGTTCTCCCGCTCCAGCCGATCAACCTCCGACTTGGGACCGTTCACCGTCAAATCCACACGCACCGTGATTTGACCACTCGGCAAACCTTCCTCCGTCGAACGAAGCACGTAATCACCGGATAAACCCGGCGGCGTAATAATCCGCACGGATACACTGCCCAGGTCCCGCGTCGCATAACCACTGCGATCCGCATAAACCCAAATCAATACGGTCAAAGCCACCGTCCAGGCAATAATTTGAAACTGTGTTTTCATACCGGTGCGTTAGGAGCCTTTTTCTGATCTTTCTGCTTGCTTTCGATAATCTCCCCAAGCTTGCCCACCTTCGAGTTACTCTGCCCCTTCCCTCCTGCAGATCCCGACGTGGGATATCCCCCGGCCTCAAACGAGCCACCTTCCCAAACGTGTTGTCCGGACAAGTGCCGCTTCAAAACCTGACTGAAAGCGTCCGGGCTGATATTGGAGTCCAGCCAACCATGCTCTGCTATGGAAATCGCCCCCGTCTCCTCGCTGACAATAACCACCAACGCATCACTATCCAAACTCAAACCAAGCCCGGCCCGATGTCGGCTGCCCATGGCAAAATTATATTCTCGCGATTCATCCAGGGGAAAAGGACAGGCTGCCGCCACCACCGTCTGATCCCGAATCACCACTCCTAAATCATGTAGCGGTGAGCCCGGCCAAAAAATGGTACCCAACAACTGGGGCGTCAACTGGGCATCAATCTGGACACCATCCTTGACCACAAAGTTCAAACCATCATCCCGTTGAATGGCGATCAAAGCCCCGATTTTATTCTTGGAAAACTGGCGACAGGCAACCGCGATAGGCTCTACCAATTCTTCAATCTCTGACTGCCGCCGCAAAAACCGAAATGGCAGCTTGATACTCATCAATCCCCGACGCAGTTCCGGCTGGAAGACAATCAGCGTGGTCAATAACACCGTCCACACAAAGGGACGAAATAATTCCTCCACCCGCTCCAGGTTTAACTGATCCGCCAATACCCGGACCACTAGGAAACTGCTGACCAACAAAATTATCATACCCTGTAAAAGACTGGCTCCACGCGTTCCATGAAGAAACCGCAACACGGCGTAAACCACTGCCCCGATCATCAATAACTCAACAGCAATCCGCCAAGGCTCATACGCCTGGGAATAAAATAAACTGCCGAGATAATCGAGAATGCCTTCAAGCATGGCCGTCATTTCAGGATGGAAAAAGAATTGCAGAAAAATAACTTAACTAATTATACGATATTCTCCTCCATTCGCCAAGATAAGCTAAAAACGAACATATTACAGCGAATAATCAAAGACTGGTCGGCCGCTATACTGCAAGCGTAGCGTAAAGGAATGATCTCAGGATAAATCAAAATCGAAGGACTCAACGCGCGGAACGGAAGTCCGCTTCAAGCTGGGCCAGAATTTTCTTGTTAGCGATCCGATCAGTGGGCCCCATCCGATCGATGATTAAAACACCATCCAGATGATCGGTTTCATGCTGCCAAATGCGGGCGATCAAATCCTGTCCCTCTAACTCTATAGGCTCACCGGCCGCATTAAAGGCCCGAATCCGACACCGCCTGGCCCGCTGCTTCAACACCTGAACTTGCGGAAGCGAAAGACAGCCTTCTTCCAACTCTGCCGCCCCGCTCAAATCGCTCAACTCCGGATTGATGTAAACATAGTCATCCTCCGGTTGCCCCGTTGGATTGCACACGAAAATGCGATAGGCCAGCCCAACCTGCGGACCGGCCAGACCCACACCACGCCCCGCCTTCATGATCTCCAGCATCCGCTGGGCCAAAGCCGCCACCGAATCGTCAAACTCCTCGATAGGCGCACATTTCTCCCGCAAAACCGGATCCGGGTAGCAAACAATCGATTCTGGAAGCGGATCAAATAACATCTGTTCCTCATGCTTTAACACGCACTTCGTAACCCAACCAAATCTGCTTTCGTACCAATATACTCCTGATTATGTTAGTCATTCAAGCACACCTTCGCCACTTGACCCAGACCAAAGGTTTGATACGATCTAAGTGTAAGCGTAGTTTTGACAAGAATATCTGTCTCCCTGAACGCTGAGGCGGGGTGATTCGGGACCACAAAATGAAAACGCCATATTCCCATACAATAATCACCCGTTTCTATAACCCGTTCTTAATATCAACCCATACCGCTAATGAGTAAAGAGCCCGAAAAAACCTCCGAAGAAATGCAAACCGGCTCACACGATTTCACTGAAGCTGAAATCTCTCAGGCCCGCCAATGCTTCCAGCGAGCACAACACCTCGCCGAAGGCAAAAATTATGATTACGCTATCGAATGGTACATGAACGGGCTGGAAATCTGGCCCGAAGCCGTGGAAGAAGGTCACAAACCCTGCCGGGCCGCCGCCTTGTTCCGCGGAGGCAAAAAAGCCTCTTTCATGGAAGCCCGCAAATACAAAACTAACGTCAAAGACCCCAAAACCGCCATGCTCAATGCGGAAATGTTGCTCTCCAAGGAACCCTACAGCCTTTCCCATATGGAGGCCATATTCAAAAACGCCGCCCGCGGCGGATTTCTCAATACCATGATGTGGATCGGCGAAATCTTCTTTGACACTCTTCGCCGTAAAGAAAAGCCCTCGATGGAACAACTTAAGGTCCTCCGTAAACACTACGAAGAATTGGCCGACAAAATGGAAGACCAGAATCCCGCTTTGGCCATCCAGACTATGGAACGAGCGGTACAAGCTCTGGGCAAATTGAACGAACTCAAACCACAAGACATGGAAATCTCCACCGATTTACGCGACGTGGCCGGCAAACTCACCATCCTGAAAGGAAAATACTCCTCCGCGGAATCCTTCCGCGATTCCGTCCAGGACGCCGAATCCCAAGCAGCCCTGCGGGATAAAGAACGGGCCGTGCAATCGGAAAACCGCATGTCCGAACTGATCGTCCAAGCGGAACAAAAATACCAGGCCGATCCCACCGACCGGGCCACCATCAACCAATTGGCTGACCTGCTGGTCCGGCGCGAAGAGACTGATAACGAAAACAAAGCCATCGACATCCTGCTCAAAGCCCACCAGGAGATTAAGGATTACCGCTTCAAATTCCGGGCCGACGATATCCGCATGAAACAGCTCAACCGTGAGGCCCGACGTCTCCTCGATTCAGGTGACAGCGAACAGGCCAGGGAAAAACTCAAAGACAAACTACGCTTCGAAATCAAAACCTTCAAAGAACGCTGCAAACAATATCCCAGCGATATGCGAATGCGGTATGAGTTCGGCCGACGACTATTCCAGGCTAAGCACTACGACGAGGCTATCCCCGTCCTCCAGGAAGCTCGGTCAGACCCCAAAACCCGCCAGCATTGCAGCCTCTATATCGGACAGTGCTTCTTTAAAAAAGGATATTACATCCAGGCCGAGGAAACCTTTCAGGACGCCATCGAGCACCACGAAGTCCTCGAGGATGAATTGGGCAAACAGTTGCACTATTGGCTTGGCCGGGCCTTCGAAGAAGACAACAAACCCCAAGAGGCCTTGAAAATCTACGGGCAGCTCATACAATGGGACTACAATTACGCTAAGGGCGATGTGCGCAAACGCATAGACGCCCTACGAAACAAGGGCAAGACCGAATCAGATTAATTTAAAGCAGGAGTGACATAGGTGGCTCATTCTATCTCCGCCAAAAAGCGGATTCGACAAAACGTCAGGCAACGAGCACGCAATCGGGCTCGCAAGGGACAGATCAAATGGGCGGTACGCCATTTCCGAGAATCCCTGGGCGAGGGCGATCGGACCAAAGCTGAGCAGCTGCTCCGTTCCGCCTTCAAAACCATTGACCAGGTAGCCGCCAAGGGCGCCATGCATCGCAACACCGCAAGTCGCAAAAAAGCCCGCTTGCAGAAACAGTTTAACTCGACCGTCGGTCAGTCCTGAACGCTGTTTCCGCTTCAAATGAACGCTGATTTACGGGCGATGACAGCCATGCAAAATCGCCCGTTTTCTTATGCGCTAATCATCGAATGAAAAACTTGCCCCAGGAGCAAGAAATTGACCAACTCCCGAAAACAGCCATTCGCCAGCCGAAGCGGCCTGAAACTCGCCGCCGCATTGGATCAATTCGGCGTTCAACCTGCGGGATGGATTTGCGCCGACCTGGGCTGCAACGTCGGCGGCTTCGTCGATTGCCTGCTCAGCCGAGGGGCTTCGAAAATTTACGCGGTGGATACTGGCTACGGCGCCCTGGAATATCGACTCCGTAAAGATCCCCGCGTCGTAGTCATGGAACGAACCAATGCCATGCACGTACAACTCCCCGAACCGGTGGACCTGGTCACCATCGACGTAGGATGGACCCGCCAAAACCGCATCCTTCCCAACGCCTGCCGCATGCTCAAACCCCAAGCCCCAATTATCACCCTTATCAAACCTCATTACGAAGCACAACGAAGGCAAGTACATCACGGCCTGTTGCCCCCCGAACAAGCTCGTCAACTACTCGAAAATATCCAACAGCAAATAGAAAGTTGTGGCTTGCAAGTCGAACAAACCATGGAAAGCCCGATTACCGGCCAAAAAGGTAATCTGGAATTCCTGGCTCTCCTCTCCCCTCAACAAACAACCAAACCACCAAATGCCCCGTAACCCATGTCCAAAACAAGAATTCGTTTATCCCATAGATCTTTTCACTCCATATCACCCCCGTCTCACCAAATTCACTTACCTGACTTGATAATTATTTGAGATCGCAAATCGGAAATGATATAGTCAATTGCATCCCATGATGTTTGTTCGATCAATATTTTTGTTCAAAATTGCTATATTTCAACCAGCTATGAATAATAATCATTTGACGTTCAATAAAAATGGGGAATTTTCCTTAAGTATATTTATCACGCTTCCGATAAATGGACTGCACGGATGATAATCCTTTGGCACGACCCCAAGGGGGTCCTTCCTGCTTTGCCTGTCGCCATTAATTAGAAGTCGGGGGAATGGTGAAAGGCTTTATCTGTCCGGTAATTAAAACCGTACGCCTAAGCACTTAAGCCGCGTAATCTGGGGATCTGAATCCGCGCCCTAAAAAATTGAATATATCTATTTTGTGTTGTTTATAACTCGATAATCGGTTGATGTAACAATGACCGTCACTCTCATTGAACGAATAAAATCTATCGAAAACCTTCCTTCACTTCCCACGGTAGCTCTGGAAGTCTTGGAAGTCTCTAAAAGAAAAGATGTTTCCACTATAGAATTGGCTTCGGCTATCGAAAAAGATCCTGCCTTGACGGCCAAAATATTACGCTTGGCAAACTCGTCCTTGTTCGGCATGTCTCGCCAGATTTCCGATCTCCGTCGGGCCATGATTACTGTAGGCATACGCTCCATCAAAATGACCGTCTTGGGATTCTCGCTAGTGGAGGTCCGAGCCTCAAAGACCAAGGAAAATTTCGATTACATCAATTACTGGCGCAGAAGCTGGATCACCGCTGATGCCGCCCGGCTTATCGCAGAAAAAGTGGACTCCGCAACCGCGGATATATCCTTCATTTGTGGGCTCCTCTGCGACATAAGCATCTTGGCCGGCTGGCAATGGATTCCCGATGCATATAAGGAAGTACTGATCCGGAGAAACAATCACCAGGAATCTTTCCAGACCGCTGAAGAAAAATGCTTGGGCATGTCCCATGAAACTCTCAGCCGTGAACTGTTGGATTTCTGGTCCCTGCCTCCGGAAGTGTGCGAGGCGATAGGCCAACACCATCAAGAATTGGAAATCGTCAAACCCGATTCCAACAGACACCACACCATCGCCAACATTACCAAGGCCGCTGCCATACTTGCTGACCTGCTATGCGGCGAAATCGACCCTTCACAAAGTGACCTGTATAAACAAAATATCTGCAAACATTTGCCATTGAATTCCAGCATCCTGGAGGAAATCTGCTCAACTTTGGATATTCATTTACACAACGCCGCCGCTCTTTTCTCCGTGGATACCGAAAAACGCCATTACACGGAAATTCAAATGGAAGCCAACATACGCTTGGCCCGGCTGTGTAGCATGAGGCAAACAACCCCGGAAACCGAAAAAGTGTCTGCCTCAGCGTGCGAATAAAAATATAGAAATTAAAAATCTGCATCAGGAAGGGAAAAGTAATCGGCAGAGAGTTCGACAAGAGAAACATCGGGGGTCATGGAAAGTAGAGCTTCTTCACTCTATCTCCCCAAACCCAGCCACCGCTCTACTTTCCTGTTGTTTCTCTTCGCTCTCTGCCATCTTTTTTTTAAAATCAATGACCGCCAGGCCCAATGAAAACGCCCCTTGGCCGAAATACTCAAGGTAAAACAGGAGGCTTGAAAAGATCGGGCATACGTCGCGGCGAAATCCGCGAATCCCTCCACCGCACCGGAAATCCATCCGCCAACCAAAACTCGCCCCCCTGCTCCTGCCACCAATTCGCAAAACGAGCCTGGGCTAAATAACGATCAAGCGGATTAAGCATATCCATCGGCCGACCGGCTAACTCAAGCGTCACCCAAAACTCATGTATCTGCCGACGAATAACATTTACCTGCACCGAAACGGACTTCTCCAATTCCGCAAGAATAAGTCGCTTCAACAACGCTTCCAGCTTCTTTCTACCGATCCGCGGTGGCAAAGGCTGCCCGTTCACTTCCATCAAAAGATCCCCGCCTCGCAAACCAAATTGAAAAGCCTTTGAAGATGGATCCACGTACTCCACCAAAAATTGCCCACTCGGCGCAATACTTAAACGTGCCCCTTCGATGATCTCCAACGGATCGCTGACTTGCCCCGTAAGTTGCGTATCCAGGGTTTGCCCCGGCCGTAAAATGCGCATCTTAATCGAACTCCCCGGAGAGCGCTTTTTCACCGCCGCCGTAAACGCCCCAATCTTCTGCTCCTCCTCCCCCACTATCCGGCTTTGCCGACGAAGCAAGGCATTCTGCCGCTCAAACAATGGAGTCGGCGTCTTAAAAAGAAGGGAAATGGGCTGTCCGTCAAACCCAAGAATAAAATCACCTTTTCTAAGCCCCGCCTTGTCCGCCGCAAATCCCTCCAAGACATGAACCACACGAATACATTCCACCAATTGGCCGGTCTTCGGATCCGGAACCTCCCCCGCAAAACGAGGCTGTAAACCTAGAAAACCCACCTCCCCCGCCATCTGCCGCCGAAAATAAACGTACTCAATCGCGTATCGCAAACACCGCTTGGACTCGTAATCTTCCTGCTGATGATATTCGCAAACCAACTCGCCAAGACGATCCGCCGGCAAACGCTCTAATACTTTGATAGCCCCATTTCGCACATCAGCCAAAGGATGTGCCAATTGGCGAATTGCACACCGCAAATCCGCATCATCCAGATCCTGTTGCGCCGGTACCGTCGAGCATTCCGACTTGGCCGCAGGTTGATCCGCCCCAGCCGGTAACGCCAGACAAAATCCAGCCAACCCAATCAGCAAAAAACCTGCAACTCGCCACCCCATAAACCTGATCAGGCTATCTTCAAAGGAACCAATCATCCAAAATCAAACTCCCGCCAATTTCAATAACCGCGCCGCGTTCTGCTCCAACCAACGAACCTTGCGGGTGATCATCTGCATAAACCGAAAACCTTCCACATGCCCGAACATGCCCGTCGCCGCGATCGGGGTGACCGCCTCAGCTATTAAAGCTTCGATCATCAACCAGGGAAATACCTGCATCTGCTCCGGCGGAACGCTGTTCTCCTCCTCGTACCCTTCCAAAAACTCCTGTAGCCGATCCTCATCCAACTCCGGAGGCCACTGGCGCGGATCGGATGACCCGCTGATGATCGAAAACTGCAAGGATCCGTTGGCTACATCCGTCACCGTGGGCATCAGGCGAAGCGAATCATAATCAATCACCGCCTCCACGCTCCCCTCCGTAAAAAGCATATTGCCCGGATGCCAGTCGGCATGAACAAGTTGCACCGGCCAACGATGAAATTTCGCCTCGTTCACCCGCTCTGCCGCCCCTTCATAAGAGTCATACAAAGCCGTCACCGTTCCCAACAATTCCGTCTCTTTTCCCGCCACACTGTCGTGCTTGCCGATACCCGCCGGCACTTCATTTAAACTGTTCCGTACCCGACCGGAATCATGATACCCCCGCCGCGACGGCTCCCAGTCACTCTCAAATCCCTCCAACAACTGATGAAACAGACCTAACACCCGACCCGCATCAAACGTCGCCTCCAGTGAACGATCAAATGTCTCCCCCTCGGCAAATTCAAACAACTCGTATATCCGCTCATTAATGATCACCATGGTGTCCTCGTCTTTGGCGGTGACCAAACGGGGAAGCGGAAAGCCCTGCTCCGCCAAATACTGCTGCACACTATGCGCAAAGGCCACCTTCATTGGATGATCCCGCCCCCTGGCCCGACGCTTCAACAAAAAACGCCCGCCGTCAGTCTCCAAAACCACCTTCGGTGAACGCCGAGAACCTTTGACTTGTTTATCCGCCCGGCGAATGGAACCAAGAGCATAGTGCTTCAGCACTGCATTGAGTTCTTGGGGTGTAAGATCCGCTCGAAATTGGCTGGGCACCGAAACCTCCCATCACATGTCTGCCCCATGGGACTCCCTGAATAGGCGGGTCGCATTAGAAATGCGCGTTAAAATTCACCACCCGGGGCAATTAGATTTTCTTTTGGAAACATTATAGCAAGGAAAGGCCCAAACAAGTCAAACCATTCATCACGCCCGGTTCACCTCATCCACCAGCCGACGCAGCCGCCCCATGCTCTTGCGATCAAAATTAAGCACCAACCGCCCCTTCTCGGGATACTCCTCATCCTCCCCCTCCACCGGGCCGGAATGCTGCTCTATTCGCCCCTCGGTAAGCATATGCCCATAACGCTCATTCAGTCCCTCCACCGCCTCCGCTGATAAAGGCGATTCCAGCCTGATCACCAGTTGCGGCCCCACGTACCGGGCAGAATGAAAACGCCGATAAAATTCCGTCACATACCGAACCGCCTCGCCCGCGTCATCTGTAATCTTGAACAGCTCCATGTCCTCCGGGCTGATCATCCCCTTATCCAGCAATTCACTTTCCACGAACGATTTCCATCGCTGCCAGTAATTGCCCCCCGGCGAATCCACCAACACCACCGGAACCAACTCCGCCTTGCCCGTCTGGATCAAGGTCAACGCCTCAAAACCCTCGTCCTGCGTTCCGAATCCCCCCGGAAACAAGGCAATGGCCGAAGCTTCCTTCATAAACAACAGCTTACGAGTGAAAAAATATCTGAAGTTAATCAGCTTGGGATCGTCCGCGATAATCGTATTAGTCTGCTGCTCGAAAGGCAGACGAATAGCTACCCCGAAACTGGCTTTGGCGCCGGCCCCGTAATGACCGGCCCGCATGATCCCATCCCCCGCACCGGTAATCACCATCCACTTTAACTCCCGCATCCGCCGGGCAAATTCATCCGCCTGTTTATATTCAGGATGCTCCACCGGCGTCCTGCTGGAACCGAACATACTTACCTTGCGAATGTGCCGATACGGAGCAAACACCTTGAACGCGTAACGCAACTCCTTGAACGAGTTGGCCAACAGCTTCAGCTCACCCCGATTCGTCCCGTCCCGAGCCAATCGCGACACCGTAACCAGCATGTCTTCCAACAAACGCTGATCCTCGCAGACCGCGAATTGATTGCAAAATTCCTCAATCGCCTTGCCGCGGGCTTCACGAAACGCCTCTAAATCATGATTGTTTTCCATCTCCGCCATCGACAAAAATACTCCCCTGAAAAACCGGTTGCCTCTCCCACGTCAGCCGCTTTGTCCCAACCGCGGATCACCTACCGCTCGACAAACCACCAATCGGCAACTGATTATACCTTCAAATCGGGTATTTGTTTGATAAGCTTGAACCTATTCTCCCCCCCAATCTTTCCCTCATTCCGGAAACCCGAAATAGTCACGCTGCCTGTTCACATCAGTACGGAACTCAATCTGGTAAAAACTGCAACTATCAAAAGCGCTCTCATGGAAAGAATCTTCAACCGCGTTCCAAAACAAAACCCCACACGTCAAAATCGTCAAAACCAACAAACACCATGCCCCCGTTCGCAAATACATCCGTGCAAAAACACCCGTCGGCCAACCCGCCTTGATCCGACTTCGCCACTCCGCCAAAGCCCACGTCACTGAAAATACCAACAAGGCAAAACCACCCAACATCCCCAAAAACCGAAAATACAAAACACCCGCCGGCGGCGTTACCAGCTTCGACGATCCACTCATCAGCCAAACCATAAAGACCACGAATACCAACCCGGCAAGCCCGATCAACAACCAGAGCCCCGCCAACCGCGGCCAAACTGCCTTCACCGATTTATCACAACCCAACCGCGTGCAACCATGCACCATCGGCCACACCCACGTCGGCAACAATAACAACGCCGGCACCGTCGGCAACGATACCACCCAACTGAATGACCCCTGAAACACCGCCAACAAAATCGCCATCAACAACAACCACAACCCGCAAAATAACACACCGCGCACCGCTAAAACTTTCCACCCCACCGCCTCAACATATGCCTCCGCTCCATTCCGCCGCGTAACAAACGCCACAACCCCCCAGTACAGACACAACAGGCTCAACACCAACCAACAATACAAACCGGTCACCGCCCCCGTAAAACTCGTCAACACCCACCCCTGATACGCAACTTCATATTGCCCCGTATGCGGCAGAATGTTCACCCGTTCTTCATCCGCCGATATCTCATGCCACGCCGCTACATACGCCTCCGCCTTTTTCACCCGCTCCTTGTCACCCGCCTCATCCGCCATATCCCCCACCAGCCGCGCACCGAACAAGGCCACCTCCGGCATGCGTTGCTCGCACAAAACCCCCTCCACCAATCCCCGCCGACATGCCTCCGCAACCCCCGCCT
>CAZMVS010000401.1:0-21919 GCA_964569525.1 uncultured Planctomycetales bacterium | reverse complement strand
GCGAGGCAAGATACAATCCTTTTTTGATAAGGCGTATTACTGGACGTTGGCGAGCCCGTAATAATTGCTTTGCAGGAACTATTTCGGCATTTTGCCTGTAAACCTCCCTAAAGCGTCCGACTTGGGAACAGGATTTCCAGGACGCATAGGACAAAAGACATGAAAAGGAAAGATTTTTTGTATATTGGCTTCGTTTTTCTACTTCTCATTCTGCCGGGAGCGGACTTCATGGACGCGGGATTCAAGACAGGGCAACATGCTTATTCTTTTGACAAAAAATTTATAGTAGAGGTTTCCTGCGATTATCTTTTGCACCTACCCAAAGAGTACAGCAAGGTGGCCAAGCGCTGGCCGCTGATTATGTTCCTGCATGGGGCGGGGGAAAGGGGTAATAATTTGGAGTTGGTCAAGCGGCATGGTCTTCCCAAAGTGATCAAGGATTACGAGGAGTTTCCTTTTATCGTGGTATCCCCGCAATGTCCGAAGGGGCAGTGGTGGGACGAGCAAACTTTGATTGGTTTACTGGACGAGCTCGAGGCGCAGTACGTGGTGGATACTAATAGGGTGTATCTGACCGGACTGAGTATGGGTGGATTCGGTACGTGGAGTCTGGCAACGAAATACCCGGATCGTTTTGCGGCCATCGCCCCGGTGTGTGGCGGGGGATATCCGTACCTGGCGTATCGGCTGGCCAAGGTTCCGATCTGGGCATTTCACGGGGCCAAGGATCGGCGGGTTCCGCTTTATGAGTCCAAGCGGATGGTGGAGGCGGTCAAGCATTTTGGCGGGCAAGCCAAGTTGACCGTATATCCGCGAGCGGGGCATGATTGCTGGACGGAAACATACGACAATCCGGAGCTTTACAATTGGTTTCTGGAACATCAAAGAGGCGGGCCGACGACACAAACAAATCCGTAAAAAACGATATGGGCAAAAGGTATTTACGCTTTCTTTTCCATGGGGATAAAAATCCAGAGTGCAAAATAAATCAACAAAGCAGGAAGAGCGTTGGAGAAGTAGGCGATAAAAGCCAGGCATATACACAGGATGCGCAGTTTCCAGGCGGACTTGCCGTAATGTTCGGCGAATCCGCCACAGATGCCGAGCAGTATCCGTTTTTTTCGTGAGCGTCTCAGCAGTTTATCGTCAGCCATAATGGTTCCCGTTTTTCATTCCTCTCAGTATGCAGTCAATCCATTGAAAGCGCGTCCCGACATTATTCCATTTCCCCTTTCTTGGGGATCAGTATCCAGAGCACAATATAGACAATGATCCCGGGGAAAGCAGCGGACAAGACGGAAACCAGTACGTACGCTAAACGAAGACGAAAGGCAGGGAGTTCAAAATATTCCGCCAATCCGCCGCATACACCGGCGATGATACTATCATCACGAGACCTGCGAAGTCGTTTTTCAGCCATATGATTTCCCCAGGAATAACGGATGAACTTTCACATTGTATGGTATTTCATGTGTCGGCGGAGGTAAATTCAAGGGCACGCTCGTGAGGGTCGGTGCTGTCGCGATGGGAGCCGGCAAAATTCCACCCACCGGCCTGGGCGAAGATGTCGATTACCGCGTCTTTCTGGTCGTAGCCGATCTCCACCAATAGCATACCTCCCGAACGGAGCACAGGTCGAGCCTGCTGCGCAAAGAGGCGGTACATGTCCAGTCCATCGCCACCTTCAACCACCAGGGCGGTTTTTGGTTCATGGTCGCGGACATTGGGCGGCAGTTCGGGCCACTGGGCTTCGCTGATGTAAGGGGGATTGCTGAGAAGTACGTCAAACCCGTTTTGCGGGAGGGCATCGGCGGGGAGATCGATGCCCTGGGCCTGGACAAGTTTAACGCGGCCGGTCACTTCATGTTTTTCGGTGTTTTCGGCAGCGACTTTTAAGGCGTCGGGGGAACAATCGGTGGCGGTCACGTCTACGTTTTCTGTGAACCTGGCGATGGCGATGGCGATGCATCCGCTGCCGGTACCTATCTCGAGAACATTCCATTGTCGATCAGGTTGTGTGCGAGTCAGCTCGATAATCCGCTGAACAAGGGCTTCGGTTTCAGGACGGGGGATGAGCACGGCAGGCGTTACATGAAAATTAAGCGAATAAAATTCGCGGTAGCCTAACAGGTAGGCAATAGGAGTATGTTGGCCCGCCTTTCGAACCAAGTCGCGAAAGATATCGCGCTGCTCGTCGGCGGGGACCTGCTCATAACGTGTGTAAAGTTCGATTTTAGAGCAGTCCAAGGCACGGGCAAGAAGCAGTTCGGCGGCCAATCGCTCGCCTTCCACGCCTTTTTGTTTAAACCATTCGGTGGTCCACTGTAGCAGTCGGCCCACGGTCCAGGATTTTTGTTCATGCGTTTCGGTCATAAGTTTCACTATAACGCAAGATGTCGAACATCGAAACGGACGCAGGATGCGCGCGGCGCAGGCAACTTGAAAATGACTTACTGGAAAATCAACGTTTTGGCGATAACGGGCAGAGTAGGATGATCCTCGCGAAACGGTCGGCCGATATCGAGGTAATCGGCATCGGTTACCTTTAATTCGTCAACCACAATAACTGATTTGTCTTCGGCAGCCTGGTTAATACTCTGGCCGAGAAGTCGGCCGAGATTGTCAGGCATGATAAAGATCCAAGGTTCGGGTAGTTGTGCTTGTTGGCAGCTTTCCGCCAATTTTTGCCCGAGAATGAGCACGTCGTCATACAAAAAGTTTTGCAGGGGCGGCAGGCGGACGGCAACTGTTTCTTTGCCGTTGAGGTCGCTTAATCGGCGGTGGTGGTTCAATTGTGCAGCCATGGATTGCGGTTCATTCAATTCCCTTGCGGAGGAGAAGGGATGAATAATGGGTAAGTTGCGCAGGGGCAGCATGCCGGGATTCATCCAGAGCGTTTCGCCGCTCAAGGTCATAGCGAATTGGCCGGCCCCGATGACGGTGGCGCGGATGGGATCGTCAGGTATGTGCAGAGCGAACGATTTGAGTTCCGGGGAATCAATAAGGGCTTGGGCCAACTGCAGGCCGGTATCATCACAGGTTTCATTCACAGACTGATTATTTTGCAATCGGTAAAGCAGGTCGCCCACGCCGCCGCTGAAAAAGATCGCATCGGGGCGCGGTAACGAATTATTGGGAGAAGAGATGATAAAGAGCCGGGGGATCCTCTGGAATTGGTTGGTCATGGCATAAAGGCAGACGTCGCGACAGCTTTTAATCCAATGTTCAGCCTGTTTTGGTTCGGCTAAATCGGTGTGCAGAAATTGGCGGGCGGTTTGTGAAACTACGCGGTAGGCGAGGCAATCGGTTTGTATGAGGTGTCGTCCGCCGATGCGTACTGCGGCAGCGTCGAGTAATCGGCCTTGATCGAACCAGGCGAGATTGGCGGTCCCCCCACCGATATCCACGTTGAGGGTGCAGCAACGATGGCGATGGGAATACTCAGCAGCCCCACTGCCGCGCCCGGCAAGTACCGCTTCCTGGTTGGCTCCGGCCACGGCAGCGGCAAAGCTGGAGGATTCGGCGGCCAAGCGGTTGGCCACCTGTTGGGCGTTCTGCCGAGCGGCGGACTCGCCGGTGATGATCACCGCACCGGTCAGGAGATCCTTGGCGGTGATGTGGGCATTTCGATATTCATATTCGACCAATTGGTGGATGCGCTTGGCATCGACTGTTTGTTCATCAAGGAAAGGGGTCAGGTGAATATCGCTGCGATAGACAATTTGTTTATCGATCAGGTGATGGCGGCCGAAGGCATCTTCGCCGGGACCGATGGTCAGGCGCGAAACCACCAAATGGGTGGTGGTCGTACCGATATCCAGGCCGAGGGATAAATATTGATTGTCGGAGGTCGATTGAGACATTCTTTTTCACTGTGATAAAGGGATTATCCGAGCGGCGTCAAGTTTGAGGCCTGCGATCGTTATTTTTCCCGGTAAATTTGGCCTCCGCCGCGACGGAATTCTTCGCTTTTTTGCTGCATGCTTTCCTGGAGAGCCTGTTCTTCGCTGATGCCTTTGGCGGCGGCGTATTCACGGACTTCTTGTGAAATCTTCATGGAGCAGAAACGTGGCCCGCACATACTGCAGAAATGGGAGGTTTTGGCGGCAGGCTCGGGCAGGGTTTCGTCGTGGAATTCGCCGGCCCGTTCGGGGTCGAGACACAGATGGAACTGGTCGGTCCAACGGAACTCGAAACGGGCCTTGCTCATAGCGTTATCCCAGGCTTGTGCTCCGGGGTGGGCTTTGGCGAGGTCGGCGGCATGGGCGGCTATTTTGTGGGCGATGACACCTTCGCGGACGTCCTGCTTGTTGGGCAGGCCGAGGTGTTCTTTGGGAGTTACGTAGCAGAGCATCGCACAGCCGTACCACCCGATCATGGAAGCCCCGATTGCGCTGTTGATATGGTCGTAGCCGGCGGCCACGTCGGTAACCAGTGGGCCGAGGGTGTAAAATGGCGCTTCCCCGCACCACTGCAATTGTTTAGTCATGTTTTCCTGAATCATATGCATAGGGATATGGCCGGGGCCTTCGTTCATAACCTGAACGTTGTGTTCCCATGCCTGGCGGGTCAGTTCACCTTGGGTTTTGAGCTCGGCGAACTGGGCCTCGTCGTTGGCGTCGGCGATGCTGCCGGGTCGCAGGCCGTCGCCGATGGAAAAGGCTATATCGTAGGCGGCCATTATTTCGCAGATTTCATCCCAATGGGTATAGGCGAAATTTTCCTTATGATGGGCTAAACACCAGCTAGCATGGATGGAGCCGCCGCGAGAGACGATGCCAGTGGTTCGCTTTACGGTTAAGGGAATATAGCGCAGCAACACGCCGGCATGAATAGTGAAATAGTCAACGCCCTGTTCGGCCTGTTCGATGAGCGTGTCGCGGAAGATTTCCCAGGTCAAGTCCTCGGGCTTGCCACCGACTTTTTCGACGGCCTGGTAGATGGGAACGGTTCCGACCGGAACGGGGCTATTGCGAATGATCCACTCGCGGGTTTCGTGGATGTTGATGCCGGTGGAAAGGTCCATAACCGTATCAGCTCCCCATCGGGTGGCCCAGACCATTTTTTCGACTTCTTCATCGATGGAACTGCTCACTTCGGAGCGGCCGATGTTGGCGTTGATCTTCACGAGGAAGTTGCGGCCGATGATCATAGGCTCGGATTCGGGATGGTTGATATTACAGGGGATGATCGCCCGACCGCGGGCCACCTCGTCGCGGACAAATTCGGGAGTAATGGTCTCGGGGATGTCAGCACCCCATGAATTTCCGGGATGCTGTTGAGCCAATTGGTCGCCGAGCTGTTCACGGCGTTGATTCTCACGGATGGCAATAAATTCCATCTCGGGGGTGACATGTCCCTGGCGGGCATAGTACATCTGGGTCACGCAATGTCCCTTTTTGGCCCGGCGTACGGGTCGATAGGCGGGGAAACGAATGTCGGCCAAATCGGGATCACTCAAATGCTGACGACTGTATGGTGAAGACGGTTCGGGCAATTCGTCGGTATCTTTCCGGTCGCAGATCCAGTCGGAGCGGATCGGTTGCAGGCCCTGGCGGAGGTTTATTTGGGCCTGGGGATCGGTATAGGGACCGGAAGTATCATATAAAGTGATCGGGGGATTGGATTTATTGGGTATATCCGATCGTCTGGAACGGGTGGGTGACAAGGCCACCTCGCGCATAGGGACATTGAGATCCGGGTACTGTCGGCCGGCAACGTAGATTTTTTTCGAGCCGGGCAGCGGGCCGCGGGTAATGGCTTGTGCGTCAGCGGCCGCCTTTGGTTGTTTGTCCGCGGACATGAGTACATTCCTTTCTTATCCACCAGTCGTTTTCATTCAGCGGGCGTGGATTTTTATTATACACAGGCTGGAGGGATCAGGCGTGACCGGTCTGCAATCGTTTGCGTAGAAGCACCGGGCATGGATTCGCCTTCCCTACGCAGCTTTGACCAATCGAGGATAGGAAAGCGAAGCATTTTTCGCTTCACCGAGCCCTCGATAGTTTTACACTGATCAGGTTCCAAGGGTGCGGCGGCCGCTCGTGCCGCGCGTCTCAGGTCTGCCGCGTGCCGACCACCCCCGGCGATTCTATTCCAATCTATGGTTCCCGGCGGCAAATAGCAAGAGTATTGAACAGTAAAATACCTCTTATTGATAGTATAACAATAGCAAAGCAGATGAGAAAAGGATATTTGAGGGGAAACTTTTGCCGAGCGATGCTATATAAAAGGCCCCGGCAGGGGAACCGGGGCCGTTGGCGAGCCATCGCAGGAACGCTTTTTTGGCCCAGGTTGGGGGCAACCCAGGTCGAGTAGCATGATTGTGCGTCCCTGCCAATAGCTGTTGATCGTTTCACCAGGGGGAGGTGAAACGACACCAAAGGGGAAGCAACCATATAATTTTAAGCTCTGTTTCGGCCGAGAAAAGGATTTTGTGGGGGGATTCGTAAACAATTTTTTGTGTTGTAAATGCAAATGACCGCTAACTTGTCCAGCGGCAGGAGAAAATCCTGCGTCTCTGGCTGAAAATCGAGACCTTCTGGCCCGCGAATTACATTTTTCACATAGCGCGATGTTCACGAAGGATATGGATCAAACGGACCATATCCGGAGGAGGTGGGGCTTGCAGTGTAATTTCTTTTTCAGTAATTGGATGTACAAATTTCAGGCAGTAGGCGTGGAGGGCCTGCTGATAAACGACGGGGCTTTCGCTGCCTTGGCCGGTTAAGCTTTTTTCCGAAACAATGTGCCCGCCGTAGGAGGTATCACCGGCCATTGGGTATCCGATATAGGACATGTGCACGCGTAGTTGATGGGTTCGCCCGGTCTTGGGATGTAAGTGGACCAAGGCGTACCCGCGGTATCGTTCCGCCACTTCGTATTCGGTGGTGGCGTGCTTTTTGAATTTATTTTTAACTTTCTGATTCACTGCGGGAACGATGTAGCGATCTTTGACAGTGGGATGGGCACTGAGGGGAGCGTCGATAATGTCGGCGTCCAGTTGGGGATTGCCCTCCACAACTGCAAGGTAAGTTTTGCGGGTCGTCCTTCGTTCGAACTGCATTGACAATCGCCAATGGGCCTCGTCATTTTTGGCCACTACGAGAATTCCGGTGGTATTCTTATCCAACCGGTGTACGATCCCCGGCCGAAAAGGATCGTCACCATTGCTTAGGGAATTGGCGTAGTAGGCCAGCCCGTTAGCAAGGGTGCCGCGCTGGGTGGACTTGGAAGGGTGCACGATGATACCGTTCTGCTTGTTCAATCCGATGATATGGTCATCCTCGTACACGATATCGAGGGGTATATCCTCGGGGATGACGTCGTAGGGTTCGGGCGGCGGAATATCGATATCAATGCGGTCGCCACCATCGGGTTCGTAACTGGCCTTGGCGGGTTTTTCGTTGACGAGGATGGCCCCCTGCTTGATCAGTCGCTGGATGAGGGTTCGCGAAAGGCGTGGAAAGCGGGCATGCATATATTTATCCAATCGTCGGCCAACCAGCCGACGACGAACGTAGAGGGTAACATGCTGAGTTTCGTCACCGCTGGTATCCAGCGGGCGATCAGCCAATTCGTCGTTCAGTTGAACGTCATCTTCTTCTTTGGAAGGTTTTTGGGGCACAAATACCTCTTGTCTGGAAATCATCTCCGGTCAAACCGTTGAACCAATTGCTTTTGCTTGAAAACGATAATAACAGAAACGGCGTGTAAGATCAGCCGATAGTGCCTTTCTCATCCCATTGTAGGCGTTTTATCAGCGGGGACGAGAAGTGATGGCCACGCCAGTGATTTGCGGGGACCACTGGTCGGATCGGCCATGGCGGCGGACGTAGTCGCTCCATAGTTCGTACCAGTAGGCGAGGAATTGCCAGGGATGCCAGTGGCGATAGTAGTGCTGGACGGCCTGCAGGGTAGCTTTTCGGCGGGGATGCTTTTGGCGGAAAAAGCGGCTCATTTCGGTATCCATGGCCAATATGTCGTAGCGGCCTAGGAGCATGCACAGGTGACCGGCAGCGTAGGGGCCGACACCGTTGATGTCTTGTAATTGCCGGGCAAGCTGCCGGCTGGGACCGGTAAAGTTTTCGTATTGAGACAGCGTACGTTTTCCCTCGGCCACTTCGCAAGCCAATTGATGGACATAAGCGGCGCGATAACCTAGCCGCCCTTTTCGTTTTAATTCGTTCGGCGAAACATCGGCCAGGCGAGACGGTGTGGGGAAACCACATTCGCCATTGTCTGCGGGAACGCCGTAGTAGCGAACGAGATTTTCGACCATGGCCACCGTCTGGGTCCAGCCGGTATTGCAGGTGCACATTACTTTTATAACGTCTTCGAACAGGGAGGCACTTCGTAACAAGCGGCCGAAACGCATGGTGGCGGCCTTGCGATGTGAACGAGAAGCAAGGCAGCGGCAGTGAAAGTCAGACAGATCTTCGTCGATACGGAGCATGCGGCGGATGGCGGCACGGACCACCTTGCGTTGTTCGGCATTGACCGATGCTTGGGACTGCACCAGCACCCTGCCGTCTGTGGACGGCTTGATGTTTATAGGGATCGCCTTTTGTTCATCGAGGGTAACAACTGAATACAAGGTTTGTTTTTGTGGTGACCAGTTATTCGGGGCCAACACAAAAAAGCCGTGGGAGCAGATGGAAGAAAGAAAATCGAAGTCCGGCGGTATTGGCAGAGTGATTCGCACACGATGAAAAATAACCAGCAAACGAGTGGGTTTCAAGTTTGAACAACAGATAGGCAAAAGGCGAACGACCTTCTATGTACATGGCACGACATATGCAGTGGGCAAGTTGGAGGCGGTTTGTTTATAAATTCCCCAACAAGTTCATGGGTAGCCCGCGGGTAGCGGCATATACTTCGTATGCATAAAGCCTATCACGATTCACCAGATGAAGGAGAATAATCATGCTCAAAGTAGCTATTAACGGACTTGGCAGAATCGGCAGGGCCACGCTGAAGATCATTCTGGATCATCCAGAGTTGGAACTGGTAGCGGTGAATGATCTGGTGCCCGCGGAAAACCTGGCTTACCTGCTACGGTATGACACGGTCTATGGGCGGTATGCCAGGAAAGTCACCGCGGAGGGTGGAAATCTCCAGGTTGATGGTAAGAATTACAAAGTTTTAAGTGAGAAGGATCCCGGCAAGCTGCCTTGGAAAGACCAGGGAGTCGATCTGGTTTTTGAATGTACAGGGGTATTTACCAAGCGGGACGAGTTGGAAAAACACCTTCAGGCCGGTGCGAAATTTGCGGTTCTTTCCGCTCCCGCAAAAGGTGAGGACGTGCCTACGGTGGTGTATCGGGTCAACGAACCCGGCGATGCGAATACGAAAATTTACTCTTGTGCCAGTTGCACCACGAACTGTATTTCCCCGATAGTGGAGGTCATGGGGAGGCGGATCGGTATCGAAAAAGCGGTGATGACCACGATTCATGCCTACACTTCAACGCAGAGCATGGTGGACAGTCCAGCCAAGAAAGTTCGCCGCGGGCGGGCCGGTGCCGCCAACCTGGTACCAACGACCACCGGGGCGGCTATCGCCACAACCAAGACGCTGCCTGAGTACACGGGTAAGTTTGACGGCGTGGCGATTCGCGTGCCGATACCGGTGGGTTCTATTGCGGACCTTGTATTTGTGACCAAGGTAAATACCTCTGTCGAAGAGGTGAACAAAATTTTCCGCGAGGAAGCCGAGAGCAAAAAATACAAAGACGTCATGGGCGTAAGTGAAGATGAAATTGTTTCTTCGGATATTATCGGTGATCCGCGAGCCTCGGTGGTGGATTTAACCATGACGCAGGTAGTGGATGGGAACCTGGTGAAGGTCATGAGCTGGTATGACAATGAATGGGGTTACGCCAATCAAATGGTCAAGCAGGCTTGCGACACCCTGAAAAAACCAACGGCGTAATGGTTGGTTCAACGGTGGTAAAATAAATTTTGCGAGGAGGTTCTTTCATGTTGGAAGTCAGGAGTTCTGCTTTCAAGGCGGGAGAAATGATTCCTCGTCACTATACCGGTGAAGGGGAGAATATATCCCCGCCGCTGGAATGGCATAATGTTCCGGAACGAGCTGAGGAGTTGGTTTTGATCTGTGACGATCCCGATGCTCCGTCCCCGCAACCGTGGGTGCACTGGGTGCTGTATAACATTTCCCCGGAGCGGGATAGCCTGCCGGAGGGCAAAACGAGTGGCGCGATCGAGGGCCAGAACAGTTGGGGACAAGCTGGTTACGGCGGGCCTATGCCTCCGCAGGGCCATGGCGTACATCACTACCATTTCAAGCTCTACGCCCTGGATCAACCGCTGAAAATCAAGGCGAGTGCCACCAAGGGCGAAGTGCTGAAGACGATCCAGGGGCATATCCTGGACCAGGGAGAGTTGGTAGGGGCTTATCAGCGTGAGTGACGATAAGGTGCGCGAATGGAAATTTGTCTGTTCGCTGGTCGGAGTCCGGGAGCAATCATGGCTGAACCGGTAGTTCAACAGCGGGTGCGCGTGCCACAGGTTTTTTATAAAGACCGGTATGCGGCCGGCAAGGAATTGGCCAAATTGATCGGACGTAAAAACGAGCCGGTTTCGACGGTTCTGGCTTTGCCACGAGGGGGGATTCCGGTTGGACAAGCGCTGGCGGAACAACTTGGTTGTCCACTCATTCCGGTTATTGCCCGCAAGCTGCCGGTCCCTGATTCGCCGGAAATGGGTTTCGGGGCGGTGACCATTGACGGCAGCCTGGAACTCAACCAGCCGGTGGTGGAGGGTCTCGGGCTTAGCGAAGAAGAAATTCAACTTATCACCGCGCAAGTCACCCGGGAAATTCGCCGTCGGGCAAAAGAGTATTCAGGCAGTGATCAACCCCCGGTGGTGGCTGGTCGACGGGTTTACATGGTGGATGACGGATTAGCCACGGGTTACACGATGATCGCCGCAGCGAGGATGGTGCGTAAACAAAAACCCTTGGCTCTTGTTTTAGCGGTACCAGTCAGCCCGGCCCGCTCACTTGAGTCAGTATCCGAGTTCTTTGACGAAAGTTACTGCCTGGTTGTGCAGCTTTCGCCTCGTTTCGCGGTGGCTTCTTTCTATGAAGATTTTCATGATTTGTCTGATCAAGAGGTTCGGAAGATTTTAGGACAACCCGGCAAACACGAAGGTCTTTAATAACAATAATGAAATTATGCCTCCTCTCTTTGAGATTCAGCAGAGAGGACTTTATTAATCGAGAAGATGCGTTTATAACACATGGCCCGGGTGGGCGGGGACGGATTTTTCAGAAAGGTCCGGAATGCCCTGCCGACCTATTTTGGTAAACGAGCAAGCACTGAACCAGGCGCTCAAGTTGAGGAACTTTCGTTTAGAATCCCGACTTATCACGCCTCATGCCTGATTCGTATAACAACCGCGAAGGAGAAAACGATGGATTTAGAGATGTTGCAGGGACTGAAGAAATCAGCGAAAAGCAAAATCATCCTGTTGGTCATGGATGGTCTGGGCGGTTTGCCACAAAAAGAAGATGGATTAACGGAACTGGAGACCGCCAAGACGCCGAATTTGGATAATCTGGCCAAGCGGAGTTTGTGCGGTCTGCATCAGCCGATTGCCCCGGGAATCACACCGGGCAGCGGGCCGGGACATTTGTCCCTTTTCGGCTATGATCCGCAGAAATACGCCGTTGGTCGGGGGGTACTTAGCGCTCATGGCATTGATTTTGACATCACGGCTAAGGACGTGGCCGCTCGGGGTAACTTTTGCTCAATCGATAATGAAGGCAAAATTACGGATCGGCGGGCGGGCCGTATCGCCACGGAAAAAAACGAAGAGTTGTGCAAATTGCTCAACGAAATCAAGCTTTCCAAGGGCGAAATTTTCGTGCAGACAGTAAAGGAACACCGCTTTTTGTTCGTGCTCCGCGGCGAGAGCCTGTGTGGATGTATCCATGATACTGATCCACAGGTGGTGGGCGAAAAGCCTTTGCCGCCGAAACCGATGACCCCTGATGCCGACGAAACCGTCAAACTGGTCCAGGAATTCATCGACCAGGCCCAGGAAAAGCTGAAAAATCATCATCCTGCGAACATGATGGTGCTACGTGGTTTCTCCATGTTGCCTGATTGGCCTACTTTTAATGATACGTATGGGGTGCGGGCTGCAGCGGTAGCTGACTATCCCATGTATCGGGGAGTAGCCAAGCTGGTGGGGATGGAAGCTTTGAAGACCGGAGGAAGCGTGCCGGCGAAACTGAGCGTGGTTGAGGACCACTGGGATGACTTCGATTTCTTTTTCGTGCACGTCAAGCCCACGGACAGCTCGGGAGAGGATGGAGATTTTGAACGGCGAGTTAAGGAAATCGAGAAGGTGGACGCAGCCATTCCCGAATTGGAAGCCCTTAAACCGGACGTTATCCTGATTACCGGGGATCATTCGACGCCGGCGGCCATGGCGAGTCACAGCTGGCACCCGGTGCCCACCCTGCTGTGGTCAAAATATTGCCGTCCGGACAACGTGGAACAGTTTGGCGAGCGGGCCTGTTTGGCGGGCGGGCTGGGCGTACGTTTCCCGGGTTGGGAGTTGATGCCCCTGGCCATGGCCAACGCCCAGCGGATCGAGAAATTCGGAGCTTAAATATCCGATAATGCTTGAAATTTTTCATGGGGGACATTTTGTCCCCCCATTTTTTATGCGCAAAATGCATTTTCCGAATGGGCACAGCTCAAAATCAAGCTGGAATAAAAGGCTGATAATAGTTCGCTTAAAAACCGGGAAAACAGCAGAACAGAGCAAAAGCGTACCCAGCAACTTTATAAACTCATGCTGAATTCCAGTAAATACTTCCTCGATACATTCAAGCGAGTTTTTCCAGCGACTTGAATGTGTTTCGGGGCGGGGAAAAATTTCTTGACATGGTTCTTAAATACTTCTAATATCGACAGATAGGTTAAATGGGGGTGCCGCCGGCTGACGTTACACACAAGCGGATTTTATCGAGCCAAGCGGTTCGATATTCAAGCACCCTACCGCAGGAAGTACCTGGAAGTATCTCACCGAAGCACACGCGCAGCAGCAGGTTCTCTTTCTGCGTCACCTGATAAATCAAGATGAGAGAAGAACAGCACGGCCACCAGCCGATCGCTGATTGAAACGGGGTTTGTTAATTCAGGAGGGGAAAACGGCTTACCTGGTATTTCTGGATTGACGCCGTCGAAGATGCGCAATTTCGTGCTTTTTCGACCAAAAGAAGCGAGATTCTTTAATTTTCCATGCGGATAACGTTGAGTTACCAATATTTTTATGGCCAGTATCATCTGGCAGGAAAGAATAGGCATAATAGCAATTAAAGGGCTTTATCATGAAACGGGCGGGTGACATGCAAACAAATCATTACGGTAAAGTTATTGGCTTGGCGGTTGCCATGGGTATTCTGTTGAGCGCAGTGGCCCCTTCATTCGGTGAAGAGCGGATTATGGTAGTCATGCCGGCACGGCCGACGAAGGATGGAGCGGGATCCGCAGTCTTGCCCAGCATTAACGACATTGATGATCAGTATTTCGACACCACCAAGTCGGAAGTGGAGTCCTTGGCGGAGTATTTCAATGAGATTTCATACGGCAACCTGACGATTACCGGTCAAGTCACTCCTTGGATGGAATTGCCGTGGCGAATTACACCGAATCCAGCCATAACAACTGGATCGGCAATCCCCTCTTTTCCGGGTGAAGATTACGACGAAAGCTCGTATATGTATCCTATTGACGCCAATGGTGAGAACGGTGGAATTTATGCTGGCGCAGGGGTCTATTCGATTCAACCGGGAGCTCTGTTAAGACCGGTTGATGACCTTGACGGTTGGTGGACGCCGGGTGAACGTTTTTTGGATATCCCGAACTCAGAAGGGGAATTGAACCACAGTTATGATGCGATCATTGAAGTTACCAGTCCTGGACACGTAGATGCGGATGGAGACGGCGAGGTCAGCCTGCCGGAGCCCTTTGAAGATTTTCTCCGCATCTATGTTGAGGGACATGGTTGGGTTCGTGTGGACCCAAGCGGCGATAATCCATTCCAGAACAACGAAATTAATGAACACCGCCACCCGATAACGAATGAACTGCTTGATGTCATAGCCGGCGCCACGTGGTCGGAAAATTACATCCGGCAGAATTATCCGGGCAATGCTCAGTTGATAATCGACCGCTGTGGCAATGATCTATACGACGGACCGGACCAGTGGGATGAAAGCGGATCGACATCGAAATTCATTGTTTACAATGATCCGGATGTAGGAACCAAGGACTCATGGCGGCCGGATGCCGGACGGTACTCTTGGAATTATTTCGAATGGTGGGAAGCCTATTGGCAACACAGCCACGAACAGGCAGGAATCACGAATCCCCCGGACGCACCCTCTCCCCCAAAATGGGGCGGCTTTTTCCCGATTGAAAGCATTCCGGAAATATTCCCCTTTGATCAGAACACACCACGCCCCTGGCTTGGGGGAGACGATCAAAACTCGATTCCCTTCATTCCCAATAAAGGAGGGCAAAACGCGAGCTACGATCCGCTCGGAGGTAAAATGCGTGTCGGCTCGGGTCAACTTCCTACAAATGAGGAATTGCTTGAAAACTCAATCGTTCTTCCGGATACGGATGGATTTTATGATGGCCCGGCTGAATTCAGCGACATGCCCTCTTCCAAGTACCATGCCCGCAGTATCCACGGTCTTGATGGCGGTGGAGACGGCCGATTGGGTGAAGTAACCTCCCCGAGAAATTCCAGTATGTACGGCCAAGATTTCGGCACAGAAGATCCAAACGACCAAGAGACCCCTGATGGTGACGGGGTAATTCCCGCCGCCGGCCCGATGGCGTACAACATCCATGGAACGAATGGATACGATGCCGGTAACCAATTGTCCATCGAATTCAAAACCTGGTTCAAAGATTTGGACGACGGAGAGTTCAGTAAATACATGACTTTCGAAGAACCGGCGGGCGATCCTTGCTACAACAATCAACCTATTGATTGCACGCCGAAACCGGAAGTTTTGCCGAGGGATTATAATTTGGACGGCCTCTTGGACCAGGGGCCGGTCCGCCTGGCAGGTACGGAAAACTACATTCGCGGCACGTGTGGCTGTCCACCAAATGATGGCGACATTGGAGAAGCGTACCCATTTAACCGTAGGCGCCTGCTTGAAGACTTGATCGAGGCCAATGATCCCCAAATTGACTGGGATAATCTCACGGCGCGTTATGGCGAAGATCAAGACCAAGTTATTTTTTCCGTGGCTTTGTTACCCCAAGGCGATTATTACCAAAGTTTGGAAAATGCAGGTGCCCAGCCTGCCAACATGGGTTTATTCCTTCACACCCCTCCAACCCTTGATTGGGACGTATTCACGAACGATACGGAAGACCCGATTATCTTCACCGATTTCGCCGCAATTGCCGGAACTAAAGGAGAAAACCTGTATCCAAGTCCCGCCGATCATTTCATGATAGAAGCGGTCGCGCATAGCTTTTTGGAATTCTGGGAAGGCTATCCCGATTTGTATGATTACGACATCTATGGAAACCAGATAATCGAATATCCTGTCGGCATGTGGGATATCATGGCGAACGGTGGCCTGGTGCATCCTTCCCCGGTACTCAAAGAGCGCGGAGTCGGAAACGAGGATTTGGGCACACACAAACCTTGGATTGAAACAAAAGACCTGACGACCGTTCTGGAGCCATTGGAAGAAACCGAAATAGAAATCAAAGACTACGCTTTCAACCCCAAGGATTCGGTTTTTTATTATGACAATCCCAAGCCGCCACTGAATCCGAATTTTGACCCGGATAAAGACCTGCCTGAGCGATTCTATTTCTATCGGTTGACTGATCGGGCTATGGGTGGGAACCAGGTAAACTTTTCCAGAAATCTTCCCGGCGAGGGCTTGATGTTGATGCACGTGGATTCCACCACCAACGATGAAGCCTTGCCTGCTCAACAGCGTGTTGGGGAAGGTCGAGCGGCATACAAAATCATCCAGGCTGACGGCGATCACGAACTGGAGAAAGGTAGTAGCTCCGGCGACGCCGGCGATCCATTCCCCGGCACGAAGGGGACCACCGTTTGGAACAACACCACCGATCCAAGTAATGAATGGTATGATAAAACTGATTCCGGTCTTGAGATTCTCGATATTCGGGAGCAAGTGGACCGAACCTTTGTCACCTTCAAGTGGAAACCCCCAAATGCTGCCTCGGTTGGAGTGGATTAATCCGCCGGGCGGGGAGTTCGTGCAAAGTTCTTATCAGTTGAAGTATTCGGTGTACGACCTGTACGGCAGCACGCAAATAGAGTTTTTCCTGGATGATGATCAGTTCGGTTATGACGGAACATCACTTGGAACCGCCGATAAAGGATCGCCCGGCACTCGTGAAGGGACCTTTACGGTAAATGCGGGACAGTTCCCTGGTGACGGAAGGTTCTTCTTCTACGCCTGTCTGGAGCCCCAGGAAGGCGAAGGTGAGGAAGGCAATACCGACCCGGTCGCGACAGCGGTGCGGGAAATCTCTTCCAACACGGGTGAAGGAGAAATCGTGGACGTCAACGGCGACGAAGGCGTCACCGCGGATATCAATCATTCCAAGTTTGAATCATGGAAGGTGGCCTGCTCTGACGCCACCACTTTCGATGCGGAAGTTTGGACGGTCATCGGTTCGCAGTCCGGCCAACAAAATGCCCAAGCCACTACCGGTCAGTTGTACACTTCGGACAATGGGGAAATTTCTTTCAAGATCGTCTGGGAAGGAACAACGGGCGACGGCGCTGACGTATCCAACATCGATGACGAGTATCTGCTGACCGATCCCGATGGCAACTTCAGTCCGGTAGACATTGGACCCAACGATACGGTTCGTATTACCTCCGGGCCACAGCCAGGTTTCTATCGCATAGCCCGGGTCCGCGATGCTACGACTTTGGTGCTGAGCACCGATGCGGGCGATTCGGGGGAGGCCGGCAACGTAGAATATCGGCTGAAGAGCTTTACCGACGGCAATTCCGAACAGGTCAGTATTCCCGACCAGTACACTTTCCTGACCACCGGCTTGACCGCTTACAGCAAGCCGATTGCGGTGAATATTTCGGAAGGGGCGGTTGTGCCCCAGGTATTCGCGGATATCGAAGTAATTTATCCAGAGGACAACACTAATCCGAATCGGTACCTACCCTTGAAGGTCCGCTTCGACGCTTCGGGTAGTCTGGACGAAACCGGTCAGCCGAATACGGACATGAGTTATTCCTGGGATTTCGGCGATGAAACCTCCGGGATGGGCAAGGTAGTGGATCATACCTACTGGGAACCTGCGCCGGAGGGCGTCACGGTTACCTTGACGGTGGAGAATCTGGATCCGGATCCCAGTTATCCCGAAGCCGTCACGATCGATACTGCGGAAACGGTTATTGTGGTACAGGTCAATCCGCTAGATACGGATGGCGATAAAATCCCGAATGATGAGGATAACTGCCCGGACGTGTACAACGAAGACCAAGCAAACCAGGACAATGATGAACACGGCGACCTATGCGACAATTGTCCCTTAACGGACAATCCAGACCAGATTAATAGCGATGACGATGAATTTGGGGACGCGTGCGACAATTGTCCCGAGATCAATAATCCGGATCAGGCGGACAAAGATAATGATGAAGTGGGGGACGAATGCGATAACTGCCCGGATACCATCAATCCTAACCAGAATGATGCCGACGGAGATGGCGTGGGCGATGCCTGCGATAACTGCCCGAATGAATCCAATCCTACGCAGAAAGATTCGGACGGTGACGGCGTGGGCGATGCCTGCGAGGAAGATGAAGGCGATGATGGCGACGACGGAGGCGACGATGATGGGGATGACGACGATGACGAAACACCCGGCGGTCCTTCCGACGACGAAGATGAGGACCAGGAAACTCCCGATAGCGATGGTGACGGAATCAATGATGACGAAGACAATTGTGTCTCAGATCCGAATGCCTCGCAGCTGGATACCGATGGCGATGGCCTAGGTGACATCTGTGACAATTGCCCCGAGCGTTTCAATCCTTCACAGGCCGATTCCGACAGCGACGGTTACGGTGATCCGTGCGACGCTTGTCCCACCGACCCGAACAAGATCGAACCGGGCATTTGCGGTTGTGGAGAATCGGATGCCGACAGCGACGGTGATGGGACAGCAGATTGTGAAGACAACTGCCCCACCATTCGAAATGTCAACCAATTGGATTCGGATGGCGACGGCGTGGGCGATGGCTGTGACACTTGTCCGGGCTTTGATGACACAGAAGACGAAGATCGGGACGGTATTCCTGACGGCTGTGATAACTGTCCGAACATACCCAACCGCGATCAAGCGGACGCTGACGGAGACGGAGTCGGCGACATGTGCAGCGGAGACATTGGTACCGGTCCGACACCGCCTTCCCAACGTGAAGAGGAAGAAGAGGAACCGACCCAAGAGGAGGGGGAAGAACCGACGCTGCCGGATTGCGGTGTCGGAATGCCTCCTGCCGCCATGTTCAGTTGTTTCGGCTTATTGGCTATGGGATTTATCCAACGAAAAAAGTGGATTTCGAACCGCTAAATTAAATCCACACTGCTGAACGATCAAAAGGGCATCGCACTTCAATGCGGTGTCCTTTTTTTTAACGTAGTGCCAATAAACTATCTGGGAACATGATTTTGGTTTTCAACAAACGCCGGCGGCGGCAAAACAAGGAATGACAACGGGAAAGCGAAATTAAATCTGCCGCAATCATAATTCGCAAATGACCCAATTCATCAAATTGCAAATTACCCTCTAACGAACCTGGGCCGTCAATAACTAGCTTTTACTAACAAAAACATTGCTAGCCGATAAACCAAGGAGATTTTGCGGCGCCTTGGAATCACTTTGAAGATTGTAACACTTGTCATTATTTGCAATTAAAAGTTTTACAAAGATAAAGGCAAATTGAAAGCCGATTGTCGGTTGAAGACGCGTCTCCTAGAATGCATGTTGGGAAAACAAAAACGTTCGCCGGTAAAATTATTCCGGTATTTAGGGCGATGTAAGTGACCACTTTGTTTATTACGCCGGAGCAAAACCATGAGTGATAATCCGCTGTTACAAATCCGTCAGTTCGGGCAAAGCATTTGGCAGGACTTTATCAGCAGGGACCTTCTTGATGATGGAGGCCCACTGGCTCAACTAATTGAGGGTGACGGTCTAACAGGGGTGACCAGCAATCCCGCCATTTTTGAAAAAGCCATCAATGGCACTGGAATCTACGACAGAGACATAACCAGCCTGTCTGGAACGGGGAATAACCCAGCGGAGATTTATGAGACTTTAACTATTCAGGACGTACGACGGGCAGCAGACCTCTTTCGTCCGATCTGGGAACAAAGCGATGGCGGTAATGGCTATGTCAGCCTGGAAGTGTCGCCTCATTTGGCGCGGAATGCTGAAGGTACCGTCAACGAAGCCCGACGATTATGGAGTAAGTTGGATCGGCCGAATTGCATGATTAAAGTACCGGGAACGGAGGAGGGCTTGCCGGCGATTCGGCGACTGATCAGCGAAGGGATCAACGTGAACGTGACCTTGCTGTTTTCGTTGCAGCGGTACGAGGAGGTTGTAAATGCTTTCCTCATTGGTTTGGAAGATCGGCAGGCCTGCGGTTTACCCATCGATCATCTGACCTCCGTGGCCAGTTTCTTCCTTAGCCGCATCGACACCAAGGTTGATGCCCAGTTGGATAAAATCATTCAGGCTGGTGGTTCACAGGCAGAATTGGCCCGCGAGTTAAAAGGGCAAACCGCCATCGCCAGTGCCAAAGTGGCTTACCAGATCTACAAGCGGATTATCGCCAATGCGCGCTGGCAGAAGCTTGCTGCCCAAGGCGCCCGGCCTCAGCGGCTGCTGTGGGCCAGCACCAGTACAAAGAATCCCGAATACAATGATGTGAAATATGTCGAGCCTTTGATCGGGCCGGACACTATCAATACACTTCCTCCGGAAACGCTCGACGCCTATCGGGATCACGGTCAGCCTGCAAACCGTCTCGAAGAAAACGCTGAAGATAGCCGCCGACATTTGGAGCAATTAAGGAATGTAAACATCGACTTGGATGAGATTACCCGTCAACTCGTAGAAGAAGGGATAGAGAAATTCCAGCAGCCTTTCGATAAGCTGATCGCCACGATCGAAGTCAAGTCTAAACAATCGGGGGGAATAATTACTCGTTAAATTTTCTATATATTTTTAGGATGATTAAACATCCAGGGGTATGCCGGCGTCTTTAATCTACGCGGATGCCTTGTCGCTGGAGCCATTCTTTCAGATCGCCCATCCGTGTATCAAAAACTTCGTTATCGTAATCCTGTTCCAATTTCTGGATATGTTCATACATCTCGGGTTTTTCTTCCAAGGCTTCATTAAGTTTTTTTTCCCAAGCTTCGGTCAATTTTTGGAGCTTATGCATATCGATCTGCAAATCCAGCATAGCGGTAAGCTTTTTGGCGACAGCCTGGATACACTTGGGATTGGGTCCCTCGATGTAGGCGGGGATTTCCGCTACTAAGGTGGCCATGCGTAAACCGCGTTTGGTTGATTCCTCCAGCAAGTAAGTGGAAAAGCTGGCCGGTCCCTCGTACTCCGTGAGTTTCAACCCGTATTGCTGAACAAGATTTTTCATATCCTCATCGGAAACAGCGCTGCTCATTCGCGGGTCACGAGTGTGCGGCACCACGCCGGCATAGCTGCCTACGAAATAGATAGTGGACACACCTATCTGTTCGGCAAAGGAAAACAGGCAGTCGGCAAAGTTGCTCCAGTTGAAATTCGGCTCCTTGCCGCTGAAAAAGGCGAGTCCGCTATTTTCATCGCAATACAAGCGATTTTCCGGCAACTCGAATTCTACGATCTCCCCGTCTTCAATCTTCACGTGGGGACGGAATAAAGCTGACAATTCCATAGAACCGGGAAAATTATATATATAAAAAGATTCCGGTTCGATCTGGGCCACTTCTCTTGCATTGATCGCGCTGACCAACCATTCGATCGTTCCCGTGGAAACATCGCCTCCGTCCATCCAACCCGTGAAAGCCAGCACCATGGTACCGTCCTGCAGGCGGGGGTTACTGTACATTATTAATTCATCTGCGGCCATCTCACTACCTCCGCTTGCATCATCCTTCCTATCGCAACTTATGAAAATTAATTAGCTAACATTGATCCTATTATTTCATCACACGAGTTGACTACGGTTTTTATGTCCCCCCGTATACCTCTCGAAATTATGACCTGTCTTTTTGACCTGAACTTTTCCAAGCACATCAAACAAAGAGAAAAATTATCGTGGTTCATCCAGCATATACGGTTTTCGAATTGAAAGACAGCTTAACTATCCATCCTGCCGGTAATATGATCGCCTGCCGTTTTGCTCGTAGTGATCAAGAAATAGGAGATTGCTTTCCAACAATGGCTTGAGGCGGCGTAATTCCGTCGGCGTTACCCAGCGGATTTCAGAAACCTCGGCGGGATTCGCAACAATATGCTGCCCATCATCGATCAAACGCACTCGCCAATAGGACAACAATAATCCACCTCCCGGCTGACTCCACCGCCAAAGCTGTTCACCCGCCTTGACATCCAAACCAAGCTCCTCCTGTACCTCACGGACCACCGCTTCGGCATGGGACTCACCCGGCTCGACACCCCCACCCGGCAGGCACCACCAGCCGCCGGCCCGGATTTCAGGAGCTCGGCGAGTTACTAACATCTGATCAGCCAGCTCAATAACTGCAACTGCTCCTTCGACTTGGATCCGTTCATTCATTCACATTTCCTCTGGTCGTCGCCTTCCAGTTT
>CAZMVS010000400.1:0-4670 GCA_964569525.1 uncultured Planctomycetales bacterium | reverse complement strand
TCAGTGAGATTCGTGTCTATTCACCTGAACCGATTACCGGTTTCACCGCTTGGGTCGGCGTGGATAACAACGCCAGTACCGGCGGGCAAAAAGGTTCGGCGATTTTCTTCGTGGAGGTTGACGGACAACAGTTGTATAGCAGCCCGGTACTCCGTAGTTCCGATCCCGGTAAAAAGGTTGATGTCAAAGTTGATGGCGGGCATGTACTCGATCTGAAGGTTTCCGACGGCGGCGACGGACCGGCCTGGGACCATGCCGACTGGGCCATGGCGAAGATAACCTTGGCCGACGGTAAGCAAATGTACCTGGACGAGATCGAAGCGGGACCGGTTCCATCATTCGCTATTGCCCCGAAGTACCCGTTTTCTTTTACGTATGATGGTAAGAACAGTAATGAACTTCTGCCGGATTTTGAAAAAGTACAAAAGACAATCGATGGCGATCAGCCCGGCCGATTACCGGGTCATGTACCTGACAAGCAGGTAACCACCTGGACATGTCCAAAGACGGGATTGAAAGTGCATTGGGAAGTGGTGGCCTTTGATGATTTCCCAGCCGTCGAATGGTTGTTGAGATTTGAAAATACCGGCGATAAAGACACACCGATCATAGAAAACATTCAGGCTTTAGACTTGACATTTCAAAGTCCGGTGACCGCGCAGGGCCAATATCGATTGGTGCATACCAACGGAGCACCGGCGAATCCCACTGATTTCGAAGTAAACGAACTTATGGTCGATCAACATCACCGCCAACAATTCAGTGGTTTTCGAGGCCGTTCGTCTTTTGAGGATTTCCCATTCTTCAAACTTGAAACCCGAAAGGGCACTTACATTATTGCCATTGGCTGGTCGGGGCAGTGGCATGCCGATTTCCATTGTCCGCAGCGAGGCATGTTGCGGATAAGCTCGGGCTTGGAAAAGACGCATTTCAGACTGCATCCCGGCGAAAAGGTGCGCATGCCGCGGATACTGGTGTTGCATCATCCTACCTCAAGCCTGGAAGCCAACGCCGTGTTCCGCCGGCTGATTTACAAACATTACACCGCCACACGCAGCGGAAAGAAGATTCTGCCTGTGCCGTATTGCAACACGTGTTTTACTCGCGGTGGTGGATGGTTGAATGAATGTAACGCGGAGAATCAGATCTCGTTGATCCGCGCCTATGCACCGTTGGGTTTGGAAGCGTTGTTGACCGATGCCGGTTGGTTTGAAGGCGGCTGGCCGAACGGGGCGGGCAACTGGACGCCGCGCAAGGACGCGTACCCCGAGGGAATGGGGCCGGTAGCAAAGGCGGCGAAGGAAGAAGGGATGATCTACGGCTTGTGGTTTGAGCCGGAACGGGTGATGACCGGCACGGATGTGCACCGGAATCATCCGGAATGGTGTTTAAGCAGCAGGGATGGTGGGGAGAGTACTTACCTGTTGAACTTCGGCAAGGAAGAGGTGCGCGATTACTTCTTCAATATTGTCAAAGGTTTTATGGAACTGCCCGGCTTTGCTGTCTATCGCCAGGATTGCAACATCGGCCCTTTGGCCTACTGGCGATATAACGATGCACCCGATCGCCAAGGTATTACCGAGATCAGGTACATCACCGGTTTGTATGAATACTGGGGGCGGATCGCGGAGAACTATCCCGACAGTTTGCGGATTGAATGTGCCAGCGGGGGGCGGCGGATCGACTTGGAAACGGTGATGCGCATGCACGTTCACCAGAAGACGGATTATTGGTTCCGCAACGTGGTGGATCAAGCCAGCATCTGGGGATTGAGTCAATACCTGCCGAACAATGTTTTTATGGCCCCGGTCAATCGGCTGGATGATTACTCGTTCAACTCGGCCATGCATACGTCGTTGTGTCTTGGATGGATCGCCGACGCGGAAAACTTTGATACAAAGAGGGCGAAGGAACTGCTCGATCGGTATCGCAAAGTGCGGCATTTGATGATCGGCAGTTGGTATCCGCTGTTCGATTATTCGCGGGACCTGAACGAATGGATCGGTTCGCAATTTCATCGCCCGGAGCTTGACGAAGGTATGCTGTTGATGTTTCGCCGTAAGCAAAGCCCGTATCCCAAGGCGGAGTTGAAGCTGCACGGATTGCAAGAAGACGCGCAGTATAAGTTGACTTCATTATTGAACGGCAAGGTCGAACAAGTCAGTGGGGCAGAGCTAATGGATAATTGGACGGTGACTTTGCCTTCGCGTGAAGCGACGGATCTTATTGTTTACGAAAAGCTCGGGTCATAAGCACGATCTTTGTTGTTAATAAAATACAAAAATATATAATAAAGAACCGCAGCTCGCAAGAACGAACCGCGGTTCTTTGGTTATATGGATACTTTTGCAAGCTTTTGCTTAGTTGATTTAGACGTTTACTTTATCGGTTTGAACATGGCCACGAAGCCGCCTCCCTGGCGCAGCCAAACGGGCAGTTTCAATTCGGCGGAAACGATTTGTTCCGAACGATTGAAGGCGGCCTGTTTCTCATGGCTGTCAGCCAGCAGCAGGGCGTTGTATTTTTTGCCTTCCGACAGGAAGGATAGAACAACATCGAGTGAGCGGTCATTTTCCGCATCGCCGTTAACGATGGCGAGGAACCAGGTGTCGCCTTTCCGCCGGGCCATGGCGGCGAGTTCGCCGATTTTACTTTGCGGCAAAACCACGGTTTCATCCCAGCAGGTGGGAGCGGCTTCCATCATTTCCCGGGCGGGGCTGACATAGTATTGAGCAGGATCATCCGCCCAGTGGGTAACGGGGGAGGTGAGCACAAAGGCCATGGCTAGTTGCTGGGCATAGGTGGTTTGGCCGAGACGTTCGTCCCGGAAGGTTACCGGCGTGTAATCCGCATGGCCGGCCAACAGCCGGGTGAACGGCAGGGCGGCGTTGTGGGAAGGCGGCAGGTAATCTTTCCAGATGTGATATTCCAGGCCGCGGATTCCTTCGCGGGTCATTCCGTTGGGATAGCGGCGTGAATAGCCGGTGGGTTTGTTGGCCCCGTGGAAGTTGACCATGAGTTTGTATTTGGCGGCGTCTTCAAGGGCGGCCTGGTACCACTGGATGCGCTGTTGGCTTTCGCTGTCCATGAAATCAAGTTTGACGCCCACGATGACGCGGCGGCCGAGGTCTTTGTTTTTCTTTTGGGTCCAGGAGAAATATTTTTCACGTTGTTCGGCGGTGGCGAGGGTTTTCCAGTGGTCCCACAGCCAGACGCCGAGCTTTTTATCCCGGGCGTATTCGAGGATGTGGTTGAGTTCCTGTTCGCTCCAATCCCGCCAGCCTTCATCCCAGAGAACGTAATCGAAACCGAGTTTGACAACGGCGTCCATGTAGGGAATCTGATCCTGGAGGCGGGTTTTGTGACCCCACCAGGACCACAGGGCTTTGCCGGGCTTGATCCAGTCCGCGTCGGCCAGCGGCGGGGCGGGCGGTTCGTTGAGGTTGGTGATCATGGTGGAATTGACCAGATCGTTCAGTGTGGGGCAGGTTACGGTGACCCGCCAGGGGGTGACGCTGCCGCCGGTGACGGTCCAGCTTTTATCCCAATTGAACTTTGCTTGAACAGTGTTCCCGCCGCCGGATTCGAGGATCATACCGCTGTAGTTGTACAAGGCGGCTTCCATCAAAAGGGCATAACCTTCGGCGCTTTGATCTCCGCCAGGCAGTACGCAGGTGGCGGGCATGGTGACGACTTTTTTGAGGGGTAATGTGTACGGTTGGTACACGTGTTCGTAATTGTTGAGGCTGGTTTGGGACCAGATTTTTGTTCCCGCGGGCAGGTTCCAGGCGGAGGCTTCACCGGCGATAGTTCGTTTACCGTCGCCGGGGATGACGTAACGATAAGCGGCACCGTTGTCGTAGAGCCGCCAGACCATTTCGAAGTTGGTATCGCCGGGGGCTTGTCGCGTTATTTTTACGCGGGTTTGGTTGTAATGATTGATGGCGGTGGCCTTGTTGGTTCGACAGGGATAGGTTTTGTTGACTTCAATGGTTTCGGCGGCATTGAGTTCTTTGACATTTGTTCCGAGCTTATGGTCGTTCACGGTTATGCCGATGGGAGAGTTTTCCAGGACGGTTTGGCCTTCGCGGGTAAGGTTGTAGAGTAACTGCCCGGCATCATTTACAGAAAGCTTAACAACGAGTTGCCGACCAGGACTATTTAAGGTGATATCCGCCAGGGCCGAGTTGTGAGTTGTCGCGATGGTCATGAGTGCTCCACAGATTGCGATGGTCAGTTTACGAAGTTTGAGGGTCATTATTTGTTCCTCGCTTGAATAAATTTAAACGATTCCTGTGCATGATTATGCACCGATCGGCGGCGAGGGCAAGCGCTGCTGGTGGTAGAAAGAGGGATTCGTTTTGGGTTCAAAATGGGTTTGTTTTGGGGTGTTCCGTTCGGTGCAAAATTTCATGTAAGTTGTTTTCATTGCGGAGTTTATACGCGTTTTTGAAATGGGTTTGTTTTGTAATATTTTTTTCGCCGGTGGGGTGCGAAGTTGGTTTGTGGGAATTTAAGGCATAAGGCAAAAGGCATAAGGGGGGGAAAGGCATAATCCTGAGTCCCGGCGTGCCGGGAGGGCGGCTGCGCCGGGCATAGGGCAGAATCCCGATTGGATCGGGACGGCTGCGCCGGGCATAAGGCAAAAGGAAGGCACAAGGCATAGGGTA
>CAZMVS010000399.1:0-6223 GCA_964569525.1 uncultured Planctomycetales bacterium | reverse complement strand
GCCCACGTGCGTGCCCTCCGCCCCGAAGGCCTCACCAATAAATACCGTCCCGTCTTCCAATGCCAGTTTGCAAACCCGTTTGGGCATACGTTTCTCTCTCCCCTGAAGCGTTTCGCTACAAAAATTTTCACCCAACTAGTTCAGCCCTTCGACCAAGGCCCGCCCCACCCGCACTATGGTGGCCCCTTCCTCGATCGCCACCTCAAAATCGTTCGTCATCCCCATCGACAGCTCCCGAAACTCCGGCCCGACCACGCCCTCCGTGCGCATGTCCTCAAACACCTCCCGCAAACGCCCAAAACAGGGCCGAACCTCTTCCGGATCATCTACAAATGGTGCCATCGCCATCAAACCCACAATCTTCAAACCCGCCAAATTATTAATATGCGCCGCGAAGTGGTTCGCCGCTCCAACCGCAATCCCGTATTTCGCCTTCTCGTTCGCCACGTTCACTTCGATCAACACCGGGATCGTCTTGTCCAGCTTGCTCGCCTCTTTGCTGATCTCCTCCGCCAGCCGCAAACTGTCCACCGAATGAATCATGTGCGTCCACGGCAACACCTGGCGAACCTTGTTCCGCTGCAAATGTCCGATCATGTGCCAACGCGGATTGCTCGCCGATTCTTTCTCCTTCAACTGCCGCCGACGTGACAGATGCTCCTGCAGCATGCCCGCCCGCTTAACCAGGTTCTGCACTCGGCTTTCCCCGATATCCAGGTGCCCGGCCTCCACCACCGCACGAATAACGTCCATCTCCACCGTCTTGGTCACTGCGACCAGGCGAACCTCCTCCGGCTCACGACCACAACGCTCGCACGCCTTCTCGATCCGCCCCCGCACTTTTTTGAAATTTTCAGCCAGTTTTCTACGCATGGTTCTTCCTTTGTCCCGCTATTATATGCGCGAAACCGGTTTTGTAACCTCTTGCCCACCCGCCGGTTGAATATTCTGCCGCAACAGGCCAATATAAACCCCATGCTGACCATGGATGACATTACCGTTCCCCCGCCAACACCCGAACAGCTCCTCGATTTCAAGGCCCTTTTCGGCCGATCAGCCCCCGTCGAAATGGAGATCGGCTCCGGTAAGGGCGGCTTCCTGCTCACCCGGGCCCGCCAATATCCCGACCGCAACTTCTTCGGCGTCGAATGGGCCAACAAATACTACCGCTACGCCGCCGACCGCATGGTCCGCTGGGGCGTGACCAACGTCCGCCTCATGCGCACCGACGCCCGCCACCTGGTCATCCACCATCTGCCCCCCGAATCCCTCCGGATTCTCCACGTTTACCACCCCGACCCTTGGCCCAAAAAACGCCACCACAAACGCCGCCTCTTCCAGCCCGATTTCATCCGCGCCGCCGCCAACGCCCTCGTCCCCGCCGGCCGCATCGCCGTCCAGACCGACCACGAGGAATATTTCACTTGGATCCGCCACGTCGTCTCCGCCGAACCCCGCCTTACCGAAATCCCCTTCGACCAGCCCGAAACCGGCGTAACCAACGGCCGCGTCTCCACCAACTTCGAAGTCAAATACATCCGCCAACGCCGTACCATCTACCAAATCGCACTGATGAAAAAATCATAATGCAGGTGACCCTCCTGCCTTTACCACCCGCGCATAAAAATGGCCGCCCTGCATAAAACATGACGGCCGGTCGCTCCGTAGAGCTTGGCCTGCGAATACTTCTTCTTGTTACGGCAAGACTCGCAGACCGGGGTCGATTACACTAAAATCTATATTAATTAACGCACTATTTGTTGTCAAGAATTTATTTCTAAAAAAAGGGGACCAAAATGTCTTTAACCCTTGGCCTCGACCTCGGACCTAACTCTATCGGCTGGGCACTTATCGACCAATCATGTAAAAAAGTTCTCGCTACTGGGGTGCGCGTCTTCCCGGAAGGTGTGAAACGAAAAAAAGGCCATGAAAAATCAAAAAATGCAGAGCGCCGCACCGCCCGCGCTGCCCGTCGACAAATTGCCCGTCGTGCACGACGCAAAATACAACTCCGCGAATTACTCACCCAAAACGGCCTGTTACCCGAAAACGAAGAGGAACTCGATCACCTGCTCGAACTCAATCCCTACAAATTACGGAAGGATGGGTTGGATTGTAAACTTACCCTTCACGAATTTGGCCGAACCCTTCTCCATCTCACTCAACGTCGCGGATTCCTCTCCAATCGTAAAACTGATAAAAGCCAGGAAAACGACGTTAAGGGCATGAAAGCCGAAATTAGCGACCTCGCCCAAAAAATCGAAAATAACAATTGCAGAACCTTAGGCGAATATTTGGCCATACTTCACTCAAACCATGAACCTACTAGTGACAACAATGATCATAAAGTTCGCAGCCGCCATACCCATCGTGATATGTATCGCCATGAATTCGACACTTTGTGGGAGATTCAACAGAAACATCATCCCCAACTTTTAACCGAAAACCTCAAACAACAAATGTCAAACATAATCTTTTTTCAACGTAAGATGTATTGGCCCAAATCTGTCGTCGGCCGTTGTGATCTTGAACCCAAACATCGCCGCTGTCCCCGTGCCGATCGCTCCGCCCAACGGTTCCGCATGCTTCAGGAAGTCAATAACCTGCGCGTTATTGATAGCGGCCAAAGGATGGAGCGTCCCCTGACCGACGATGAAAGAGCTATTGTGCTGGATTACTTGTCAACAGCCAAAGATCGCAAATTCGATCAAATCCGCAAAAAACTCAAACTCTCCGACACCGTTCGCTTCAATCTTCAGGCCGGTCAACGCGATAAGCTCGACGGCCATAAAACCGATGCTCTCCTCGCTGCTAAAAAAGCGCTCGGCAAAGATTATCTCAAAATGCCCGAAGATCAGAAGGATACATTAATTGCGATCCTGATCGAAGAAGAACGTGAGGATGAGGCCCTCCGCCGACTTACCGAGGAAGCCCAACTTACTGAAGAACAGGCCCAAAAAGCAATTACCGTCCACCTCCCCGACGGTTACGCCAAATTCTCCCGTTTGGCTATTGAGAAACTCCTTCCTCATCTCGAAAAAGGAATGCTTCTCATGGGCGACGATGAAACCAACTCCGCCCTCCATGCCGCCGGTTATCTACGCCCCGATCAACGTCAAATTAAAAAATACAGCTTCTTACCCTCTTCCCCAGATTTGCCTAATCCCATCGTCCGCCAGGCCCTCGTCGAAGTCCGTAAAGTCGTCAATGCCATTATCCGCGAATACGGCAAACCCGACAGCATTCATGTCGAACTGGCCCGCGAAGCTAAGATGTCCGCTGAACAAAGATACCAACACATCATTAAAAACGAACAAAACCGACAACGTCGCGACGAAGCTGCTGAGTTCATCCGTTCCTTCGGCTACAAGCCGACCCGTGATACCATTCAAAAATATCTCCTCTGGAAAGAACAGGATGAAAAGTGCATATATTCCGGCCAACCGATCAGCCCCGAACAATTACTCTCCTCCGCTACCGATATCGATCATATCCTCCCCCGCTGGCGCAGTTTGGATAACTCCATGGCCAACAAGGTAGTCTGCTTCCGCCAGGCGAACGCTGACAAAGGACAACGCACACCTTGGGAATGGTTGTACGATAGCGAACCCGAACAATATAAACGGATTTTACTACAGGCTCGCGACCTCCCCTCTAACAAACAACGCAAGTTTCTCCAGACCGAAATTCAAACCGATGAGTTTGTGAACCGCCAACTCAACGATACCGCGTATATCAGCCGTTGCGTGGCCCAATATCTCCAATGCCTCGGTGCTAAAATACTTACCCCTCGCGGATCAATGACCGCCCAACTCCGCCGCCTGTGGGGATTGAACACCATTCTTGACTTCAACGGCCGCGCCGAAAAAAATCGTGCCGACCACCGCCATCACGCCGTCGATGCCGCCGTCTTGGCCATGATTGACCATCAAAGATTGCATAAGCTGGCCAATAAAGGCGAGGATATTCCAGAACCGTGGGATGATTTCCGAAGCGATATAGAAAATTCCGTCTTGAACATCAACGTTTCTTGCCGTGTGCGAAGAAAAATTTCCGGATCCTTTCACAAAGCAACCTTCTATGGAGCCACTCAGAAATATTCAAAAAATATTGCTGATTATGACCAGCGACCTTGGGCTAAAAACTGGACCGAACATCATAATACCTATGTCCTCCGTAAACTGTTGACAGATTTGAGCGACACCAAGCAACTTTCTAAGGTTCGCGATGTTACAATCCGTAACATTCTTTCCGACCACCTTCGACGTCTTGGTATTGATCCGGACAAACCTAATAAAATTCCCAAGACAGCATTCAAAGGTGATAACATCCCTCGCATGCCCTCCGGCGTGCCCATCAACCGTGCCCGAATGCTCGAAGCAAGCGAAACCTTCCGTCCCGTCAGTGGCCGGCGTCATTATCAATACGTGAATCCCAATAGTAATCACCATATTGTTTATCGGTCCACAAAACAGGGCAAAAACGAAAAATGGTCAGCCGAAGTTATCACCACCTGGGACGCAGCCTTAAGAGCCCGCAAAGGTTTGCCGATTGTAGATAAAAAAGAAGATGATAATCATGATTTCATAATGTCGCTTTCTATTGGAGAGGCCTTCACCTTTCAGGACGAAAACAATCAAACACAACTCTGCGTGGTTCGAAAAATCGACCAGCGGATCAAGCGTATCTATTACAAAAAACACGTGGATGCCCGTACTGCCGGTGAAATGGAAAAAGATAATTTGTATCTTTCGCCGGTACAGATGCAAAAACTGAACGCTCGCAAAGTAACTGTCGATCCTTTAGGTCGCATACGTTGGGCTAATGATTAAAAGAACCTTGGAAATCTCCCGTGAACCCGCGCATCTGTCCGTGAAGCAGGATCAACTCCTTCTTCATCCGCCGGGTTCCCGGGAAACCCGGGCTTCTATCCCGTGCGAAGATGTCGGCATACTTGTTGTGGACCAGCCCTCCACAACCTATTCCCATACCGCCTTGTCTAAGCTTGTGGAAAAAGGTGGCACCCTCGTGGTTTGCGGCCGAGACCATCTCCCCGCCGGCGTCCTTCTGCCTGTATCAGGCCACTCGGAATCCGTATCCCGCCTTCGCATCCAGCTGGCCGCTACCAAACCAATCCGAAAAAGCCTGTGGAAACAAATCGTAGCCGCCAAAGTACGCGCCCAGGCAAATCTCCTTGACTCTGCACCTCGTCAAAAACTTCTGAACCTTGCTCGCGAAGTCCGCTCCGGAGACCCTTCTAACGTTGAAGCCCAGGCTGCCCGTATCTATTGGGAAAATTGGCTCGGCGAAGACGTAATCTTCAGACGTGACCCCAAAGGTAAAGGGCTCAATATTCTTTTGAATTATGGCTATGCTATCATGCGCGCCGCCGTTGCCCGCGCCCTTGTCTCTGCCGGCCTGCTTCCCATGCTCGGACTCAAACACTCCAACAGGTCCAATAATTTCTGCCTCGCTGATGACGTGCTTGAACCCTTGCGGCCGATTGTTGACTCCAAAGTCCGTGAACTGAACGAGTGGGGATTATCCACCCTCAATCAAAGCACCAAAGCTCATTTGTTGAATTTGTTGACCTGCGAAGTTCGTGTTGGTGAACATAAGGGACCGGTAATGGTCGGCCTTCACCGTATAACGGCCTCATTGGTTCGTTGCCTTGACGGTGTCGAGAAAAAGCTGTTACTGCCTGTTGATCTGAACTATGAATTATGATTATAAATGGATATCGTTGTATGTGGGTTGTCGTGATGTTTGATTTGCCGGTCGATACCGCCGAAGGGAGACGGGAATATACACGCTTTCGCAAAATGCTGATCCGCGATGGATTTTCCAGGCTGCAGTTCTCCATTTACGGCCGACATTGCCCCAGCGAGGAAAATGCCCATGTACATATCGGACGTGTCGAACGCCATATCCCCCCCGAAGGAGAAGTTCGCGTCCTGACCGTCACCGATCGCCAATTCGAACGTATGCACATTTTCTGGGGAAAAATGCGCAAGCAAGCCGAACAACCACCGGCCCAGCTAAGCCTTTTCTAACCCCTCAAACGCCACAACTCCCTTCTGCGACTGCACTTAGGTTGGGAATAGTGTAATCGACCCCAGCCTGTGAGCAAACCGCAACCAAACAGAGCTTGAGACTCGACGAACGCATAGTGTAATCGACCCCAGCCTGTGAGCAAACCGCAACTCCCAGGCTTTTCTGGCGT
>CAZMVS010000398.1:0-3408 GCA_964569525.1 uncultured Planctomycetales bacterium | reverse complement strand
CCCCGCTCCGCTCGAACACCAGCCGGGTATATCGCCGCGTCACCCGCAGCCCCGCCGGCAGATCTAAAGACTTGGTCCCTTCCGTCTCTGCCGCCAGGTCTGCCACCGCATTCAGGTGAGCATAATTAATCTCCCCTTCCGGAATCTCCAACAACAAAATGGCCTGGCGAATTAATTGCGTCTGCATCACCCGCGGGCGACGGACCAGCGACGGGGCATGCAAAGACAATTGCCGATCGTTGCGATCAATCAACAGGGTTTCCAGAATCCGTTGGCCGGTCTGCGTCAAATAGGTATCCACCCCCTCCGCCTGGTCAGCCAACCGGTTCAACGCCTCGGTCACCTGCGGATTTAGGCGGGCCTCCAGCAAAGGCATCACCTCGTGCCGGATTCGATTACGCGTATATTGCAATGATTCGTTGGAGCGATCCACCCGGTAATCAACCCCCTCTTCCTGAAGATATTCACATATTTCCGCCCGCCGCATGCGCAACATGGGCCGAATGATCTTTACATTGCTGTCGGCACGTAAAGGACGTATCGCCCGGATGCCCACCAATCCGCGCAGTCCGGTTCCTCGAATAATCCGATGCAGCACGGTTTCCGCTTTGTCGTCGGCATGATGGGCCAAAGCCACCTTCTTGATCCCCTGCTGCAGGCAAACCCTTTCGTAAAATTCAAAGCGGCAGAGCCGGGCCGCCTGTTCGATGGAAAACCCCTCTTTCTCCGCTCGCTGCCGAACATCAACAACGTCAGCGGTAAAGGGCAGTTTCAAACGATTTGCCAATTTCTCGACGAATCGGGCGTCCTTATCCGCCTCGGCCCCGCGCAACTGGTGATTAAGGTGGGCGATGTGCAGTCGCAGCGACCAATCCTTTTCCCGGCTCAGACGCCACAACAGATGCATCAAAGCCACCGAATCCGGACCGCCGGAAACACCGACCAAAACCGCCTCATCCTTTCGCAGCAGGCCTCGCGTGGCAATCTCTTCCGCAATTCGGTTTTCCAAATCGTCTTGAGGCATGAAAACTCGTGTTCATTAAAAAAACTAAAAAACGGGAAAGATAAGCAAAAACAGGTTAATCCCATAATCAGCATACCGTCGCCCTGGCTGACAGGAACTCATTTATCATATCCCCTGTGAAAATTCGACACAATGAAAAAATCCGCCGGCTGCTGTTATTTTATGTTCTCCCAACAAGCCGCCCGCATCAAAGTCAACAGCATGCAGGCTTGCCCGGATCGGAGGCCTTCAAGTAAGCTACCACTGCTGTTTACCAGACTTCCCACAGAAAGGACTTAAAAACCATGCTGAACATCCTCATGCTCATCAGTGGTCTGGCCCTGTCCGCCGGCCCCGAACCAATCGGAATTTACGACCTGACCTACGCCCTGAAATTCGATCCCGCCAATACCCAGCAGATCAACCAGGCCTGGGATCATTGCCACGCGGTGGCCACCCTCCAGGGTATCGTCAATCGCAAAGGCCCCTGCCTCTACCTACAGTTCGTCCAAAACGGCGGCCAAAACATCGACAGCTATTGGCTGAAGCAAATGTCCGCTCCCGGTCAATGGCTGGCCGATCACAAACGGTTCCGCATCCCTGATCTTTACAGCCTGATCCGCCGTTATCGCAAGGAAATCAACGGCGTTGTGTTGTATGACGGAAAGGTACCCGCCACAAGCAACCTGGCTTCCACCCTGGCAGGCGTGCACGACCTGATCGCCCTCCGCTATGATCCTGATCCTCGCAGCCTGTACACTCGCCTGGTCAAACGCGGTCCCAAACTGCCCGTGGTCAAACGCCTGATTAACAAGGACGGCTCTTCCATGTTCACGGGCCAAGGCACTATCCCGGACACGGAAATACCCTCCACCGGCAGCGCCAAATGCGACGCCTATCTCTGGCTTAAAACTCACTACCTGGACACCGGCAAAGTCAACGCCACCTTCGCCGGCCATTACATCGACTACTACTGGACCAGTAAACCCGGAATGACCCGGCTGAATAACCACACCTTAACCAACCATGACTTCTTCGTCTCTCAAAAAGCCTGGTTCTTTGATCTGCACACATGGGGCGATGAAACCCCTATCGATGATCCCAACCAAAAACCGGGCACCGACCTGGAAACGCTGAAAGCCCTGCTGCTCAGCGCCTATAAACACGGCGGAAAAGAAAACATGATCCACATAGGCGGTTTCACTCCCTGGATGTGGAAATACACGAGCAGCCATAACGCAGGCGGCAAACATCATCCGGTTGCAACCGAATGGAAACTGGTTCAAACCGTCGGAGCTTACAACGGCTACATCGACGCCGACGCCCTGGAATACGGGGCGATGGCCAACGCCTCCTTTTTCACCCACTTCCCCCTCAAAGAAAAATATCCCCAGGATTGGGTCACCCACAAAGACCTGATCAAACGCGGATACCTCAACCGGGACGGCAAAATCAATTTCAATGGCCGGGATTTTTATCTTTACTATGTAGGCGACTTCGACGCCGCCGCCTGGGTTTACCAACTCATGCCTCAGGCATGGAACGATCCCAACCGCGGCAAAATCCCCCTGCAGTGGGCCGTTTCCCCCGTCCTCGAAAAACGCGCCCCCATGGTGCTGGACTACATCCGCCGCACCGCCACGGAGAATGATTACTTCTCCGCCCCGGACAACGGTGCGGGTTATACACCGCCGGGCATGTTGCAGGAACCACGCGGAATCTCCGGCCTGCCCTCCGGCCTGGACGCATGGGCCCGCCATTGCCAGCCCTATTACGAGCGGTGGGGCCTTTCCATAACGGCCTTTATTATCGACGGCCACGCTCCCGGCTTAAACAAACAGGGCTACGATTGCTATGCCCGTTTCAGCCCCAATGGGATCGTACCACAGAAATGTCCGGCAACCATGCTACACGGAGACATGCCGGTCTTACGGGCCAGCTACGACTTTCCCAATTCGCCGAAAGAAGCGGCGGATATTGTTCGTCAGCGCATCGAAGCCCGCACCGTGCCCTTCCACCAGTTCCGCGGCGTCCTCAAGGGACCGAGCTATTACCTGGAAGTGACTAATCGGCTGAAGCAGACCAATCCCAAATACGAGTTGCTGGATGCCCCGACCTTTTTTGAACTGCTGCGGATCTGGATGAAAAACAATCCCCAGGCCGCCGCCGGTGAAATCGACTGCCCGCGATAAAGTGGCCAAACGGTAAATCTAAATCACCAACGTAACAAAATAACCGTCCGGACCGTGGAATCAACCACCCCGGGCGGTTTCTTTGGTTTCCGCCAGAATTTCACACACTGATTCCTGCAATTTCTTAGCCGCCCGGGTTCCTCCCTTGGCCTTAAAGGTATCGTTGCACAACACGGTAAAAGCATACGCCCGGTTTTTTGAAGGGATGACATA
>CAZMVS010000397.1:0-7969 GCA_964569525.1 uncultured Planctomycetales bacterium | reverse complement strand
AAGACCCCCTGAAAACGCCGTCGAACGAACTTTTCGACGAAAAGACGGAACCACCGTTCCGGTTCTCGTTGAACAGCGTCTCATCCATGACCATTCCGGGAGAATCATCGGTATCCGCAGTACGCTGCAAGACATTACCTGGCGACAACAGGTGGAGCAGGCCCGCAGGCGGCTGGCGGCGATTGTTGAATCCTCTGACGATGCGATTGTCAGTGTTTCCCTGGAAGGGGAAATACTGAGTTGGAACAAAGGGGCCAAACAAATATACGGATACTCATGGGATGAGATCGTCGGGCAAAACATATTGCAACTGGTGCCGCCCGAGAAGCGCCAGGAGCAGTGGGATATTCTGAAACGGGTTCGCCAAGGGGAGACTGTTTACCATCATAAGATAGAACGATTGTGTCGTGATGGTGGTCAACGCACTGTTTCTTTAACGGTTTCGCCATTGAAAGACAGTGACGGGAATATAACCGGTGCAGCGTCAATTGCCCGGGATATTACGCAAATACTTCAGGCGGAACAGGAGCGAAAAGGACTGGAAGCCAAGCTTCAGCAGAAACAGAAGCTGGAAAGTCTTGGAATTTTGGCCCGTGGCATCGCCCATGATTTTAATAACATGCTCACGGTGATCAGTGGCAACGCGGAATATTTGCGTAACCAATTAACGCTGAGGACACCTGAGACCAATGCGCTTCGTGATATCGAAACAGCCGCTCGCCAAGCATCCGACATGACGCGGGTATTGCAGTCTTTCAGTCGGCAGAGCAATCTCCAGACTCGCCGGATTGATCTCAACACGTTAATGGGGGATGTCTATCGCCTTTTACGTAGGGCAATACCATCCACGATTAATTTCAAGATCGATGCGGCCTCGCAGGAGTGTCCGATCGAGGCTGATCCGGGACACCTTCAGCAAATGCTGGTCAATCTTTGCCTTAACGCCCGGGATGCTTTGGGAGTCGGGGGGACATTGTGCGTGCGTACGCGACGCGTTTGCCTGAACCAATTGCCCGTACCAGCCCGAAAAGAAGTCGTCAATGGAGACAGGCGACATATTTTGCTGGAGGTATGCGATACCGGATGTGGGATGAACGAGGAGACTTTACAAAAGATTTTTGATCCTTTTTTCACCACCAAGCCCAAAGATCTTGGCACAGGGCTGGGCCTTTCCCTGGTTCATAAAATTGTGGAAGCCTACCATGGAGTGATCAACGTTACCAGTCAACTGGGAGAAGGAACGCGGTTTTCCATTTATTTTCCGGAAGCCCAGCCTCCTGAAAAACAGCGGGAAGAGACGGTCGAGATAGTTAAAGGTCATATTTTGATCATGGAAGACGAAGAAATATTAGCCGGCCTCCTTAAAACGGTTCTGGAAAACAAAGGCTACACAGTGACCCAGACCATCGATACGGATCAAGCCCTGGACTTAATGCAGTTTGAGCAGGCCGGATTTCACTTAGCAATCATTGATTATGCATTGTCTGATATGCGAGGCGGACACTTATTAAAAGAGTTACACCAGCTTCAACCCGCGCTCAAGGTCCTGATAATCAGCAACCAAGAATTAAAAGACATCGATTGGAAGCCATCATATTACCGATTAATTCAAAAGCCCTTCACCATGCCGCAGATCAGCCAAGCGGTCAAAGAAATGATGGCTTCTTAAAATTCACAGATCCTTTGGGAAAGAGTAGGAAATCGGGCACTCACACTTTTTGGCAGGACTCAGATACCGTCATGGCTGAACCATACCTTCACGGATGGCATAACGAGCCAGTTCCACGCGGTCGTGGATATCAAGTTTAGTCATCAAGGAAACCTTTTGTTTATCAGCGGTCTTATAGCTAACTCCCAAAATGGCAGCGGCCTCTTTCAGGCTCAAACCCTTGGCTAATATTCTTAACAACTCCCGTTCGCGTGTTGTTAAAGTACTCAGGCGGCTTTGAGGAGGATGTTCCAACCGGATATCAGAACCTTGAATCACCAAGCGATTCATAATTTCCGGTGAAAGATGCACACGTCCTTTCATCACTTCGCGTATTGCATCCGCAAGGACAGTCATTCCCTCACTTTTAAGAATATACCCGTTGGCCTTAACCCGGAAAGCCTGCTCCAGATATTCATCATGTTCATGGGCAGTAACAAGTATAACCTTGGTTTTTTCCAATCGGGAACGAATAATCTGGATAGCGTCAAAACAGCTTATCCCCGGCATGTTGATATCCATCAGAATAACGTCCGGCTGAAGCTCAACGGTTTGAGCAATTGCTTCATCCGCATTTTCCGCAGTGCCCACGATATCTATATCCGGCTCAAGGGATAATAATCCGCTGATCCCATCTCTAATCATTCCGTGATCGTCAACCACTAGAACTTTTATTGAAGTTGCCTGCTGCCCCGCGCCCGTAAAAGTTTCGGATACCCCAGCCATTAACCGCACTCCTGTCCAACAAATATCGGAATGCTTCAACACGACGTCTTAGCGAAGACGCCCGATAACATAGCAAATAAATCTAACCATTAAAATCGGCATTATCAATAAAAAAACAGAAATGAATATGTATATAAATACAAAAATGTCTTAAAGTAAAGACTTGTAAAATAAAAATTGCTGGGCAATTAAATCGCGGAGATCAGCATTTTGCTTCACCCATTGCCTTGCGGAACGGCCTAATTGCTGTTTTTTTAATTTATTATTCAACAATGCAATAATTGCTTGAGCAATATGATTAACCGACCCGGAAGGCACCAACCAACCGGTATGATCGTGCCGGATCAAGTCCCGGCAACCAGGAACATTTGTGGCAATAATGGGCAATCCCGCAGCCATCGCTTCCAAAAGTGCGTTGGGCAGACCTTCGGTGCGAGAGCAGAATAAAAATAAATCCGCCGCTTTCAATAAGGCGGGCACATCATCCCGTTGTCCCAACAGATGCACCCTGTCATACAAGTTTCGTTCTGCGATAATCCTTTCCACTTGTGGACGATAAGGGCCTTCCCCTACGACTAAAAAATGGGCCGGCAGTTTTTGATAAATTTGGGCAAAAGCGGCGAGCATTTCTTCGAATCCTTTGACCGGATCCAAACGCCCGGTCCAGATTATCACCGGTTCGTCCAAAGGAAGGCCGAGTTCTTTTTTATCGACGGCTTGTGCCAGATCAAAGGCATCTACGTCCACACCTCCCCTCTGGCAAATCAATCTGGAATGGGGCAAATGCCCTACCCGTTGAAGATGCTCAACAACGGAAGGAGAGTTGCCAATTTCACAGCGGCACAATCGACAGGTCAGGTTATCCACAACCAAATGCCAGCGGCGTTCGATTTCCGCGGTTTGAATCTCGGTCACAATACGTTGAGTATTCACGCCGGCGAGTGGTCCAATTATTCGAGCCGCTGTGTTGGCATGAAACAAAAGCGCGTGCAAGATGTCAGGGGGATCCGCTTTCAAAAACCGAAACAAGCGGACCAAGGCCCGAATATCCAGAACAGAGCGCGCTCCACAAGCTTTCACCTGAACATTCGCCGCCTGCAATTTCTTTCCCACAGTTCCCACATCTGCCAGGCTGATAACGCTAACACGAAACTGGTCCCGGGGCACATGGGTCGCCAATCGAAAAAGATGTAAGGGCACGCCGCCGGTCTGCAGATCGGTAATCAGGTAATCCAAGCGGATTGGTCGATTCGAGGTCTGACAACGCATAAAAGGGACTCATTTGGGAGTAGTTTGCAAAGCACGGCGGACGTCCCCGTAATGCTGGGTTAAAAGCTGCTCCGCCCTTTTTTGATCCACGTCCTTCAGGTGCATCACCAAGGCGGTCTTTACCTTTCCGTCAGCCTGTTTGAGTAATTCGCCGGCCTGTTTTCGGTCGAGCTCGGTCACGGCCATAATAATACGAACGGCCCGGTCCACCAGTTTGCTACAGGAGGAAGTATTTACGTCCACCATCAGGTTTTCATAGACCTTGCCCAACTGGACCATAGCCAGAGTGGTCACCATATTGAGGACCATCTTGGTCGCCAGCCCGGCTTTCAGGCGGGTGGAGCCGGCCACCACTTCCGGACCGGTTAAAACCCGGATGGAGACGTCGGCGTGGTCGGGATACTGTTCATGGGTCACGCAGGCCAGAAAAACCGTCCGAGCCCCAAGCTCTTTGGCCCGCCTGATGGCCCCGTGAACGTAAGGTGTGGTTCCGCCGGCGGCAATACCGAAAACAATATCGTTGGGGCCAACTTTTCGTTCATCAACGACCGCGGAACCGGCTGTTTCATCGTCCTCAGCGTGTTCTTTGCTGCGGAAGACCGCTTGAGGCCCCCCGGATATCACGCCCTGAACCATTTCCGGATCGACCAGGAAAGTCGGCGGACATTCGGCGGCATCGATGATGCCGAGTCGGCCGCTGGTGCCGCAACCAACGTAAATCAATCGTCCGCCGCTGGAGAAGGCCTCGACGACTTTTTTGATAGCGTCTACGATTTGCGGCTTGGCTTGGGCCACGGCGGACGCGATGGAGGCATCCTCAGCATTCATGAGGTCAAAGTTTTCTTCGATAGATTGACTATCCAGAGATCGAGAATGCTCGTTGCGTTGTTCAGTTAACAGATGGCCACGATCTTGCATTGCTTTGATTCCCATACACGCCGATGGTACAAAAAAAATCCGGAGCCTCTGGGCGCACCTTGTCGAATTGCCGACATTCATACCCATCGAGGCAGGCTCTGTTTATCCGTGTATGTAATTTAGCTTAATATCACAAAAGTGTCGATCCGGGAAAGGCATGGTCAGGCGGTTTCACGATCAATGACCGGATAGTTTTCTCGCTCCCCCCTGCCGCGGAGAGGATAGTCTTTTCGCAAGGGATGCGCGGAAAAACCTTCCCAGGTCAGAATTCTCCGCAGGTCCGGGTGCCCGGTAAAGCTTATCCCGAACAAGTCATAGACCTCCCTTTCCATCCAGTTAGCTCCGTTCCATATGCCGGTCACGCTGGGAACTTCCGGTTTGGGATCATTGACAAAACATTTTACCCATAACCGGTGGTTGAGAGACAAGGATAAAAGGGAATAAACCACCGCATAGCGGTCAGTCGCGTCAGGATAATTCAGGTAGTCCACACAAGTAAGGTCGCACAGTTGTTCAAAGGCGGCCCGGCGATCATGGCGAAGAAAAGTCATGACCTCGATCAATTGATCAGGCGGGACCTTGGTATATATTTGATCGGATTGGCGTTGCTTGTCTTCCAACAAGGGCCGGGGATCAAAATTGATTTCGGGGAATTGTTGCTTTAAAGCATGAAGAACCTGTTCCGTGGACATGGCAAGGCTTACTCCTGTGGGAGACTTTTCTCTTTTGTACAATTTTCGTTTGCAGGTTTAACAGGATCGACGGTCATCTGATAGCCTTGGCCGCGGTCCCGGCTGGAGCGGAAGCCCTCTTTTTCCAACATGCGTTGGATTGCCAACACACCCTCAATCAGGGTTTCCGGCCGAGGAGGACATCCGGGAACGTAAACATCCACGGGTAGAAACTGGTCGACCCCCTGCACGACCGCATAAGTATCGAAGACCCCGCCGCTACTAGCGCAAGCCCCCATGCTGATAACCCATTTGGGCTCGCACATCTGGGTATAAATTCGTTGGAGTACGGGCATCATTTTGATGGTGACACGGCCGGCACAGATTAATAGGTCCGATTGTCGCGGGCTAAAGCGCATAACTTCGGCCCCAAAACGGGCCACGTCATACCGGCTGGCAGCCATGGCCATTAACTCGATCCCGCAGCAAGCTGTGGCAAATGGCAGAGGCCAAAGGGAATACTTACGACACCAATTGATGCCATGGCGATGGAAAAAATCCATTAAAGCATCCAAGCGTGTGGTCACCACATCATCGTTGTCCATCTGGTGGGCGTGAAAATTTCGGGGATCATTCCCCGCCCGGCAATTTCCAACGGCTGAAGAATTCAGATCCATTTGAACACTCCCCGTTTAAGCTCGTATAAATAACCGACCAGCAGGAGGGCAAGGAAAATACCCATTACGACAAGCAGAAATCCCGCACTGTAGATACCCTCCGGCATCCGAACCGGCTGCCCATTGACAGCGGTCTGGTAAAATACTTTAGCCCACGGCCAAAGGAAAACCACTTCAACATCGAAAAGGAGAAACAGTAGGGCCACGATATAAAAACGAGCATCGAATCGTCTTCGGGCGTCCCCAAACGTTTCCATTCCCGACTCGTAGGTATCGCTTTTAATCGGTCCGCTACGGCGAGGCCCGAGGAGGTGACTAATGATTAATATCAAGGCCACTATGGTTATCACGAAAAGGATCAGGACCAGGATAGGAGCATAGGAATCCACGCTTGACATATTTGTGACATAAAGGGGCGCTGGATTCTGAGGCATGTTTCGATTCTCCCTGTCAACTTGATTTTCACAAGCCATTATAACGGAAAGTTTGTTTTCGGTCCTGACGTTAACCTAACATATTGAAAACTTTATAGCATGAAAGGTGAGACTTCAAGGAAAATTTCCGGTCGTTTGTGTTCGATTTTGATTCGTCTGATAAACAAATGTTTGCACTCCTGCTAGGTATTTTCTGTTGGCACGCACAAGGAGTTATTGATTCACCCCAAACATTGGTCGATAATTCCTTAAAATACTAATCTATCGAAGGTTTCCAACTCGAGAAGGGATGTTCAATGTGTGGTATTGTCGGCTACATCGGTTACAAGAAGGCTAGTCCGATACTTATAGAAGGGCTAAAGCGGCTGGAGTATCGCGGCTATGATTCGGCGGGACTGGCCTTGGTTGAGGAAGGACAAATTAACGTCACCCGGGCCGTCGGCAGGATCGCGAACCTGGAAACCAAGCTTCGGGGGAACAAAAGTGATTCCAACTTAGGCATTGCCCATACCCGTTGGGCCACCCATGGTGCTCCCAGTGAAGAAAACGCTCACCCACATTCCACAAATGACGGGCGCATCGCCCTGGTACATAATGGGATTATCGAAAACTACAACGCCCTGCGGACTTTTCTGGAACAGCAGGACATCGAATGCAAGACGGAAACCGATTCCGAGGTATTGGTTCAACTGATCGGTTACTTTTATGACGGCGACCTGGAACAGGCAGTGCGCAGTGCCTTGCTGCAAGTGCAGGGAACCTACGGGATAGCCGTGGTCTGTGCGGACGAACCCGGCCGTCTTGTCGGGGCCCGCAAGGGAAGTCCGTTAATTATCGGGATCGGTGACGAGGAATACATCATTGCGTCAGATGCGTCGGCCATCGTGGAGCATACCACACAGGTTATCTACCTTTCTGATGGTGAAGTTTCCGTGGTAACGGCCGATGGATTCAGCACCACGACTTTAGACGCAGCACCGGTCAGCAAGCAGATCTGCGAGGTGGAATTTTCACTCGACCAGATTGAATTGGACGGTCATACCCACTTCATGGCCAAGGAAATCTTCGAGCAGCCGCAATCTTTGTCCAATACCCTGCGAGGTCGCATTAATCCCCGGGAAGGTTCGATTTTCCTGGGTGGAATCGCCAGCTATTCGCGGGATCTGGCCCGGGCACGGAGGATCATTTTTACCGCCCAGGGGACGGCCTGGCATGCAGGATTGGTTGGAGAATACCTGTTCGAGGACATCGCCAAGCTGCCTGCGGAAACGGAGTATGCCAGCGAATTTCGCTATCGCAATCCGATGATTGACGAGGGGACGGTGATTATCGCCATCAGCCAGTCGGGCGAAACAGCAGATACGCTAGCCGCCTTGCGCGAGGCCCAGGAAAAAGGAGCCCTGGCCCTGGGCATCGTCAATATGGTGGGCAGCACGATTGCCCGAGAAAGTGATGCGGGCGTTTATCTGCACTGCGGGCCGGAAATCGGGGTGGCCAGCACCAAGGCTTTCACCTCCCAGGTGGCCGTCCTGACCATGATGGCCATCCAGTTGGGCCGCCGACGGT
>CAZMVS010000396.1:0-10927 GCA_964569525.1 uncultured Planctomycetales bacterium | reverse complement strand
CAGCACCGAGGCCAGGGAGTTGCGCACCACAACGTTCGTGCAGTCTTCCAACACCTTGACCGCTGTAAATTCGTCGCCGCTCTCTCCGTAATAAATCGTGTTGTTATAAATACGATGATCCGTATTGCCGGACGCCTCGGAAGGACTAACGTCAATCCCTGTGTAATAAATTGATGCATTATCCCCGTTAATAACATTATTTCTTATCGTCACTCGTTGGGCGATAACCAATAACGCCCGTTGCGTATCGCTCATCGAGTTCAAAACATTGCGCTCAAACACCACGTCGCTGATCCGCTCATCGGAGGTATAATTCTGTGGGGCGATGGAAACCACAAATACGTGCCCCCGAAACCGATTGTCGGAAACCACCACGTACTGCGAATCAGGCAAAGACAGGGCTATCTCGTTATGAAATTTAAAGGCCAACCGGTCACCACCCGGATTTTCCATAACATTGTTACTGATCACCCCTTTATGTAAATGCCACACCCGCAATAAATGTGAAACGTCGGCTTCCTCAAACCTACTGCCCAAAACGGCGATCTTACTGCCACCGAGATACCCGTTATTGATCACATTCTCGCAGAAATTACAGTCTGCAACTGTATTCTCCGCGTGTTCAGAAGCGCCACCCCACCCGTAAGATATCCCCAGTCGAAAATCGCGAACCTCCATCCGCAAGGCCAAGTGCCTCACCAGGCCACTCCCCTCAATGCCGGCCATTTGTGAAGAACTGCCCGGCCCAACCAGCTTAAGATCCATAACCCGCCAGTCACTGCCCCGAAAATCCAGCGCCATCCCTTTACCCACAACCTGGATCACCGGCTTAGCACCTTCTCCATACGCACCGATAATCCCCGGGCCGTCCGCATCAATCACCGCACCATGACTGATCTTCCATTGATCCCCACACTTGAATAAAAATCGACGGTTGGAACCCATCATGGAAAGAGCCTTGCTGAAAGTCCGCAAAGGCTGCGAAGAATTCAATCCATCATTAAGATCCGATCCTTCCGAGCTGGAAATATAAAACGTGGTACCACTAAATGCAGAAACATCGACATCCTGCTCATAATAGTGCTTTGCACCTTGCTCATCAGTCACCGTTAAAGTCACGTGATAGGAACCGGTATTCTCATATACATGGACAGCCACATAACCGCTGGCCTTGTTCTTGTGCTTGCCTGTCGTGTCCCAGGTTTTTGCCGGATCATCGCCGAAATCCCATTCGTAATGAAACTTGGTATGATCGCCGTCCACCGGCTGAAGAACCCCGCTCGAAGCTGAATGTGCATCGAAAAACACAGCCAAAGGCGCCACTCCGCTTGTTCTACTAGCCGCCGTCATGCCTTCGAACGGTGGCAAAACGGTCAGGATCACCTGCCGACTAGTATCCCCATTTCCATTTGTTACGTTCACAAAATCGATCGAATCCGTATATTCCCCGGGATCAAGACTGTGCGCCTGTTCGTTTATCTCCGGATGGATCTCCGTGGCTTTTCCTGGATCCAAGCTCCCCGAGGTTGTATTCAGATCGATCCATGCCGCCGTCTTCGATACTTGCCAACTAATGGCTTCGTCACCCATATTCATCAAAGTATAATTGGCATATTCTGGCGAGAAGGGCCCTCCCTGTTCCCCATTGCTGGAAAATTCGTCCGGAGGTAAAACCACCAATAATCCCCCGCCTTCTGCCACCACGGTCTCTTGCCGCTCTCCATTGAAAAAAGGACCGAACGCGATTAGCCCCACCGCCAGCACAATCCCCCATATCTGAATGGCACTAAAATGCAATACATGCCTTCCGCTCGCCTTATCTGCGGGCATTGCACAACCTCCGAAAACTTAGCGACCATAAAAGGTCTTTGCTGATCGAAAGAAATAGCTGAAAGCAGTTTCAGGGATGACTCCAGGCTTACCAAAACTTATCCCTTTTTGCGCGGATATTTTCACGTGAATTTTAGAAGCCTGCTCCCATCACGCCCAATCCTAAATCTATAAATATTTCGCTTTTATGAACCCTATAGCAGGAAATGAGAAAAAAGACCTGAATAAACCGCTTTTATAATCCACGCGCATTCCATAACTGCTTTTTATTCCACCCCAATCTAAAACAACCCAAATGAATTGAAATTTCTAAGAAATCCTCTGAAAATAAAACATAATAAAAAAGCCGCATGTTCACTTAATTCCAGTGAACACACGGCTTGTAAGTTGAGGAATTTTTATACCCGTCACATAGACTTAAAGCTTCGGGCAGCCTGTCCGCAAATCCCTCTGCTTCCCCAGGGCTTATTGCTCATAGGCCCCGATGTCGTAACCTCCCCCCGCGGGTCGCATCACACCGTTAAACGAATCCCGAACGGCTGATAACGGGACACCCGCGTCTCTGGCCGGCGACCCCGACAGCAGGGATAAATCACCGGCTCCCGGATTCGCGAACCGCGCCTGATCGGTTATCAGGTTATGATCCGCCACGTACCCGCCGCCGCTGATAAATACTACCCATGACGTCGCCGGTGCCGAAGCCAGGTTATTGCGTACGATGCAATCGCCACCGGAAACTTCAATCCCGGTGAATTCCTTGGCGGATTCCCCGCGATAAATCGTATTGTTAACAACCTTGTGACGGGCCGAACCCGGGGCCACACTATTGGAAACACTAATACCCTTATAGTAAGGCCCTGTCCCATCACCAAGACATACATTGTTCCGAACAGTCACTTGCTGAGCCTCGATCAACAGTGACAAAAACGTATCACTCATCGCCAACAACTCGTTCCGCTCGAAAATCACCTGCTCGATCCGCTCATCCCCTCCCCACCATTGCGGGGCAATGGAAACCACGTACGCGTGACCGCGAAAACTGTTATCCGAGATCACCGCATGTTGCGAATCAGGCAGAGAAAGAGCAACCTCATTATGGAACTTCAAGGCCAGTCGGTCCCCTCCGGGATTGTGCAGAGTATTGTTACTAATCACACCCTTGCGAATATGCCATACCCGTAAGCAGTGCGAAACGTCCGGACTACTAAAATTGCTACCCAAAACGGCGATACGCTTGCCGCCGACGTACCCATTGTTAATCACGTTACGAGACACGTCACAATCAGCAATCACGTTCTCGTTGTGCTGCTGGGCACCTGTCCAGCCGTACGCAATCCCCACGCGAAATCTGCTGACGTCCACCCGCAGGGCCAGGAAACGGGTCAGACCGCTACCCTCGATTCCCGCAACCTGCGAGGAACTTCCGGGACCGACCAGCTTCATATCCATGATCCGCCAGTCGTCCCCTCGCATATCAAAAGCCCCTCGCTCACCGGTCACGTAAATCACCGGATCAGGACCGCTGCCATACGCACCGATAATCCCCGGCCCTGAAGAACCGATCACTTGACTCCCACCGATCGTCCAACTGTCACCACGCTTAAACAAAATCCGTCGGTAACTGCCCGCCACTGAAATCGCCTTGCCGTAACTCCGGAAAGGCCGCTGTGGCGACAAACCGTCGTTGTTATCCGAACCCGAAGAACTGGATATGTAATACGTAGTACCACTAAAAGCGGAAACCCGTATGCTTTGCTCATACTTATGCACAACGCCGGCCGCATCAGTTACCGACAGGCAAACATTGTAAACGCCTGGATTCTCGTACACATGAGTAGCAAGGTAGCCTTTCGCACGATTTTTCGACTTACCGTTTGTGGACCAAGTCGCCGAAGCATCGTCACCAAAATCCCATTCATAGTGTTGAACGGAGAAATCATTGTTCGACGGCTGAATCACACCGCTGCCGTAACCTACCGTGTCAAAGAAAACCGCCAACGGCGCTACACCGCTTGTTCGGCTGGCAGTGGTCATAGGGGCACCCTCACCACTGCCGGGATCATAAACTGAAAGCGTCACCGCTCGGCTTGTATCCCCTTGGCCGCTACTCGTAAAGCTCAGGGAATCGTTGTAACTCCCCGCAGATAAATCGTCGGCCTCGCCGTTAATGGAAACCTCCAAGTCAACCGACTCACCAGAATCCAATGTCCCACTCGAATCGGAAAGACTGATCCACGAACGATTCTTGCTGACCGTCCAATCAATGGGTTGGCCGCCAGTATTGGACAAGGTATAGCTCATCTGACCCGGTGTGAAAGGCCCGCCAACCTGGCCGGAACTGTTCATTCCGGTCGTGGGATTGACCGCCAAAGTCCCGGGAACCACCTTGGCAACAACGGACACGCTTTCCGAACCTGCTTCGCCCGCATCGACCAGTACCTCGGCCTCATGCGTTCCATCAGACAAACCACTGCGATCCACTGTTACCGTCACGGCTTGCTTTGTCGCATCACACTCGCCGGATAACGGCGTAACCTCAACCCAGTCGGCTTCACAGGAAACGGAATAACTTACGATCCCCTCACCGGCGTTCCAAACCTCGAAGCGCTGAGAATCATCCGAAGCACCAAAGTCGAGCTTGTTCGTGTTGATGGCCAATAATGGATAATCAACCGGGGCCGGCTGCAGAGTAAGATCACCCCACTGCGACTCATCATCACAGGCCTCCGCAGTGGCAAAATACCAGTATCTCGTCGCGATTGTACCTGCCTGGGGTTCAACATCGCTGATTGCAATATCAAACCCATAGCTGCCGGAAGCATCCAATCCCAAATCGCTCTTAGACAAACGATACTCTACCACGTATCCGTCGGAAGTAACCGAACCTGCTCCTTCCCAACAATCAGCCGGAACAGCACCGGTAGCCATCGTTTCGCCTCCGGCTGCGACGTCGAACTGCATCCGGTTAATCCCACAACTTGATGTATTACTGTTGTCGTGATCCAGGAACAACTCCACGCTATCAGCATTCCAGACGTAATCCGCCTGACCTACCACGTTATCGTCACTGATAACCAAGGCAACATAGACATTGCTCGGACTGTGCTTGATGTATATCTCTGCGGAGCTGTCACTTAAGGAAGCGGTGTTACCCTCAACCACCACACCAGGTATCGTGAAATCACTACCATCCATAAAGTAATTGGCAGCCGCATCCCATTCCCCGTCAGCTAGCGTACCATCCACACTGACCTTCGCCGTATCAAACGGGGCCAGCAAGGCACCTTCCTCGAGAATGTACACACTTACCGTATCAGTAGTCGAAAACTCCCCGTCATCAGCTTCGATTTGCAGCTTATAACTTCCAGGACCGTCAAAATAAACAGTCGTATCGGCAGCCTCGGCATCCGTGAAGCTAACCGCACCCGGCCCGGATAATTTCGACCAAGCCAACGTCAAGGCACCCGGCGGATTCGGATAACCATCGTCCTCCACCTGGACGGACAAAACGACACTATCCTCCGGCCAAGTCAACACCTGGTCCCCACCAGCATCCACCGTGGGGGCATCGTTGGATACAGATTGCACTTCGATGGTCACTTGATCGGAACTGGTATCCCGCCCGTCATCCGCGGTCAGTCGTAACGTATATGTACCTGCGCAATTAAAGGTGACCTCAGTTTCCGCCGCATACGCATCGGTGAAAGCAACCTCGCACGGACCGGATTCCTTCGTCCAAGTCGTGGTCACTTCTCCCGGCGTCAGCGGCAAACCGTCATCGCTGACCTCGCCGGTTAACTGGATCGTATCCGTCGGCCAAACAACGCTTTGATCATCACCCGCGTCTACATATGGCGGCTGGTTTTCCGCCGACTGGATTGTGACCGCAATTTGGTCGTTTCCCTCGGCTTCACCATCCATAGCCCTGATTTCTAAGATATATTCACCGGGAAAATCAAAGGTGGCTTCCGTCGTCGATTCATGCGGCGAAGAAAATACCACCGTGCCCGGCCCGGAAACCTGTCGCCACTCGATTGTCAATTTGCTCGGCGGATTCGGGTTACCGTCGTCACTGATAATTGCAGCCAGTCGCGTAGAGTTTTCAGGCCAAACCAGCGTTCGATCCTCAGGCGCTTCTACACTGGGTGGCTCGTTGCTCACGCTCTGTAAAATTATGCTTCCCCAACTGGATTCGTCTGACGCCGCTTCGATGGTGGAGAAATACCAATAACGCGTCTCCACAATTCCCTCGCTCGGCTCAACGTCACTGATCGCCAAATCAAAACCGTAAACACCATCTAAATCCAATCCCAGAGCCTGCCGCGAAAGACGGTACTCCACAGTGTAGCCATTGGAATTCGTCCTGCCCGAACCCGTCCAGCTCCCACTCGGAACAATATCCGTAGCCAACGTCTGCCCACCGGCCGAAATGTCGAATTGGTGACGACCTATCCCTACATTGGTCATTCGGCTGTTATCGTGATCCAGGAAAAGCTCGACGCAGTCCGCATCCCATACGTTCGCGGCTTGCCCGACAACTTGGTCATCCGTCACCTCCACAGCCACGTAAACATAATCTGCATCGTATTTCACGCGAATTACTGCGGAACTATCCGCCAACTCAGCAGCCTCACCTTCAACCACAACCCCGGGAGCCTGGGTATCATTAGCATTAAATACATAATCAGCGGCATCCCCCCATTCACTATCATCGGCCACACCATCTACCTCAACCGGAACCGCGGAAAAAGGCGCAATTATCTGGCCCTGTAGGTCATTGGCCTCGACAACCTCTACAACGGCAACATCTGACGAGCTTAATTCTCCGTCATCCGCAACAATTTCGAATTCATAACGACCCGCCTGATCAAAGCTCACCTTTGTCGCTGCCTGTTGTGGATTGACGATATCCGCTCCCACGGGACCGGACAACTGTTTCCATTGAATACTCATACTGCCCGGAGGATCGGGTAAACCGTCGTCGCTGGCACTACCACGTAATGTGATCGCCTCTGTGGTCGTGGTAGCCAGGTCCGCGCCCGCGTCAACCACCGGGTGCGCATTGCTCGCATACCCAAGGTGGATATCTCCCCACAGCGATTCATTACTAGCCGCCTCCTTGGAAGAAAAATACCAATAACGGGTGGCAACAGAACCTGACTCCGGCTCAACGTCGTTCACCGCCATGTCGAAGCCGTAAACCTCTCCTTCTTCAAGCCCCAAATCCGCCATACTTAAACGATACTCAATCGTATATCCTCCTGCCCTTCGAGCGGCCGAACCATCCCAACTGCCGGAAGGAACCAAAGCCGTCGCCGCCTGCTCGCCCCCTGCCGATACGTCAAACTGCAAACGATTCAAACCTATGTTTTTCGTATCGCTGTTGTCCGCATCCAGAAACAATTCCACGCAGTCCGCGTTCCAGACATAGTCCGCATGACCAACGACCTGGTCATCTGTAACAACGACTCCAACGTATAGATATGTCCCGTCGTGCTGCAAATAAAGAGTCGCAGAAGCATCAGCAGGTTTAACCGTCTCCCCTTCAACAACTACACCCGGAACGTTTTTATCCGCTGCATCCATGACATAAATATCGGCGGCATCCCACTCTCCGGAAGATATCTCTCCGTCAATCGTCACCCCCTCATTGGAATAGGCAACCAGTAACTCCGAATCAGATTTCATCTTCGCCAAAAGCGAGACCCGCTCCGCCTCACTGTCCTCCAACGCAGAGCTGAAATCCTGATTCCCAACAGACATAGAACTACTGTCCGCAGCATCTCCGCCGTTAATTAATTCTGTTGTCTCCGCACCGGCTGATTCATCCGGCACCTCGGTCATGGACGGAACACATGATTGACCCATGCAACCGATGGCTAACGCAAAACCAAGTAAACCTTGCCCTAAATGCTGAAGCCATTTATTAGATTTTGATAGAACTCTTTTTCCCGCAAAGAATACCGGAATGATGGATGTTGTCTGCCGCGCCCGATTTTGATACAAAAATCCCCCTGGTAAACTGTCTTTACCGCTACTCACTAGCCAGCCTCCTTTTTCTGATGTCCCCCGAACCGGCAGGCAAAAATATTAGTTGGTTGTTTCCCTTACAAATCCCCAAGCATGAATATCGAATACGTAATTACAAAAAAGCAAATTCGACTCTAGCTTTCTCTGCTTTTTGTCCACTGTTTTGCTTATCGGCGTTAGGCTGGCTAGGAAGGCCAATAATTTTTACGAGTAATAATTTTTCTCTCGTATTTTTATTCTGTGAGGCTTCTCAGTTTGTTAGTGAAGGCAAACCGCGCTTGCCATATCCTTACGCATGCAACGGCTATTGAGGCCTGCCCCTTCTCCCGGGCAGGTTTCGCGCCCTGTAAACGAGCGCTCATTTCTCCCTTTGGCCACCAACCTTTCAACTTTCTTCCACTTTTTTACAATAACCAAGTGTCCAAAACAAAAGCACTACAGCACTTGGGATCTTGTACATCAACTCCTAAACGTAATTGAATGCACTTTCATCGAATGCCCTTGCATCCTCCGCTTGATTGCACGCCGCGCCAGCATGCCAATCGTTTTATCAAGCATCGGTATCATAACATACAAGTCAACCCTATTATTTCCTTAACTTCCACTATCGTGTCTCTTAACATCGAATTTATCCAATGTTATCAGGGTTCTACCGGCCTTTGCGCTTATTAATTTAGGGATATTATTGCATCTTACTTTTTTCTACAAATTTTATCTCGATCCAACGATTTCAGCATTCCTAAAGTGTAATTATTTGAATCTGTAACATTTGTGATGCGCCGAATTTATTTCAAAACTTCATCTCCGAATCCCTGCAAATCGATAATACATACCCAAAACATAAATCTCTCGCATGATTTGTGCGCAAAAAAGAACCCTATGCCATCTATCTCCTACCTCAGCGCATAAATATATCCAGCAACGTATATACTGAACCATCGCTGGATAACACTTCGAAAAATCAATTATGAAACCGATTTTAATTAATCATCTAAAGCAAATACCCCATCTGATAGTATGCCTTTGCAAATAACATCAAGCGAGCGATCTCTTCCGGGAACCAAGTCATACAAACTAGTCAAGTGTATTTCTTTGAGATCAGGAATCATCGCAGTATAAAAATTGATCGGCAACGCACTTCTAAAAAAGGCTGCGTAAGCATATCGGCGACCAAGTTCTTGATCAGACTTCACTTGAAACCGCCCCAAACATGCCTCTTTCAACGCCTGGAAATATGCTTCCGGCGTCTGCACGTCCGTACTAAATCCACGTCCCGCGTGCCAACCCCCTCCCGCATTAATTACCGGTTTACCCAAGTAAGCTGCCTCAATACCAACGGTAGAAGTATAAACTAATATTACATCAGACGCCTTAATAACATCAAACGCGGTTAGATGCGTATCGTGAGATAAAACATGGATATTTGCCGAGAGTTCTGCCACATGTTCCTGAATATACCTATCTGTAGGATCCTGAACACCATAATATCCTTCACCAGGATGAATCTTGATCACTAAATGATGCTCAGGGTGCTCGACAAAATAGCGAATCGTTTCTACTACCCACTCCGCTGCTGTATAATAGGTAGGATTCGTCGTAGTCACTCCAGCGTCATAACTTACGTTTGGATACATCGAAAATACCTTTCCAACGTTATCCGGTATGTCGAGCCGACGCCTAATCTCTGCAACATCATTTAGAGGATTTAAATACTCCCAATTCTGGTCCTCAAAAGGCTTTGATACTCGCTCCCGAAAATACATATCTAGCTGCTTAGTTTGAGCTTCATTCAACGGAGTATTTTTCCATTTGTCCCACAAAGGGATCGGATCAGATTCTTCCGCACCACATTCATGCTTCGCTAAATATGCTCGCCCTCGAGTGGATCCAGGAAAATAATCCACCGGAATCCCTCGGCTGCGGGCTACTTCCCGCATAACACCCCAATCAATCTTTCGACCATCTTCCATAAAAAGTTTTTCAATCCCATATGCATCTATGAACCGATTCCCAATATGCACAAGGCACATACCAGATGCTAAAAATTCCCGCCCTTTAGCTAACATCTCAGCATCTTTAGGATTAAAACGTCCAACCTTGAAATAACTCTCAACTGATCGACGAACATGCATACCTAAAGGAATCTCTTCAAAAACATACTTCTCCAACTCTTTCGCCGATACGTTGGAGGCTTCTCTAATGAATTGCTCCTTTTCTTTCTGGCTGATAAACTCGCTGTACCAACGATATGGAATCCTTGCTGCTTCCAAAAAGGAACCAATATTCTTAAAACACCATCGCTTGCATGCGCTTTCTTTATGGTTTGCTTTACGCAATGTGCACGCTGGAAGAAATTCATCACAACATAGGGCAGTAACTTCTGCTCCACGCATGCGCAAAGCATGACCGATAAATGCCAATAACGTAAATTGAACCTCCCCCCCGATCATACCGGGTATTAAAATGCGCCGATACTGCAAATTCTCAATCGGACGCACCTCCGGCAATTCAGCACAAATCTGGCGAACACGATCCGCAAATTCTCTCCCTTTTAAAATCGGAATATTTGTTCCTTCATTCTGCATTGATCAATTTCCTCCTCCACAACTCACAATCAAATCGTGACCACAGCCTTTTTCTCCGCTCATCTGACTTCTCGACAACGATGGTTCTTTTTCATTGGTTGCCCATATCTCCTCAAATGCTCGCCCCGCATACCCCTGACAAAAGGCCATCCGCTTCAACGGCAGATGCGCCAAATACATCGCCCGCATCTCCGCCTCCGTAGGACAATAGTCCAAAGAAATCGCCCATTCTTCCAAACGTTGTCGAATCTCTCGCGCCGGCCGCTTAAAAATCCTATTCAAAACCGCACCAGCCCCCTCCAGGTCGTCCATCCAACCCCATACCTCGTTATAAAATTCCGGAGTCAAATCCCGCGCTATCCGCGCCACCCTCCCCCCGCGATATTCTCGAAAAAAGTAATCCCGCGGACTCAGTTCATGATCATGCCAGGAAATCACCTCTGGCAGGGGATTAACCTTCAACCCAAACCGCCTCTGCAACC
>CAZMVS010000395.1:0-4378 GCA_964569525.1 uncultured Planctomycetales bacterium | reverse complement strand
GTCCTGTCCGCCGATTTCGAAGATGGTATCCGGGCGCTTGCCCAAGAGTCGGTCTCCGACAAAGGTGGCCCCGGTTTTATGGCAGGTAATTTCGTCAACGATGCTATCGGCGCCGACGAGTTCGCCGATCAATTCGCGCCCGCTGCCGGTGGTCCCTACGCCGAGTATGCGGATATTTTTGCCCACCGCCTGGTAGAGTTCGCCGAGAATACGCGTGACCACCTCAATGGGGCGGCCTTCGGTGCGGGTAAAGATGTCGTGGATGACCTGGCCGTTTTCATCGATCGCCACCAGCTTGGTTCCAACCGAACCAATGTCCAGTCCGAGATAGGCATCGATCACGTTGCCGTTTTCGGGAAGCTGGTAAGATTTCACGCGATCGCGTAACAAGGTGACCTTGTCCATGCTTAAGGGTTTTGAACGGGGGAGGTCGGCGGCCTGGTTTTCCTTGTGGAGGTTCAGTTTTTCCAGCCATTGATCGGAAGAGGCGATCTGTTTCTCGGGCTGCTCCAAGGCCATGATGGCCGTTCCTACAGCGCCCAATGATGCAGCTGCCTGGGGTACTATCAATTCGCCATCGGACAGTTCAAAGGATTCTTTCAATCCGCGAACTACGGCGGAGTTAGCAGATACGCCTCCAAGAAATAAGACCGGCGGTTGTGCCGGACGCCCTTTGACAACGGCAGACTTGTAATTAGAGGCAACGGCGTTGCACAAGCCGCGAAGCACTTCCGGCGTAGTGAAACCTTTCTGCTGAGCGTGAATCATGTCGCTTTTGGCGAAGACGCTACATCGACCAGCGATAGAGGCAGCCCGTTGGACCTGATCCACGATATTCCCAATGTCTTCGACCGCATATTGCAGCCGGTAGGCCTGTTGATCAAGGAATGCACCGGTGCCCGCGGCACAGTCCCCATTAGCACTGTAGTCCTTAATAGCTAGCCGTTTGTTGTGCGGATCGGGTTCTAATTGAAGATACTTACTGCTTTCGCCGCCGAGCTCGAAGACGGTGCGGGCCTGGGGATAGAGCCAATCGACGGCCCGGGCGAGAGCCTGGAACTCGTTGCAACGGGGCAGTTGCAGATCGCGAGCCATCAGCTTGGCACCTGATCCAGTGAGCATGATTCCCGCGACCTGGTCCGGGTGAATATATTCGAGCAACTCTGTGAAAAGTTTGCGGAGGGTCTGCATCGGCCGCCCGTGGGTTCGACGATAGTCGGTCACGAGGACCGCGAATTGGCCCTTTTCAGACAGGTCCAACATAGTCAGCAAAGGGCATCGGTCAACCAATGCCTGGCCTTGTTGATAGGGAAGGACCAAAGCCACCTTAAGACTAATTGACCCCGTATCGATCCCAATATGAATGCTCATAATTGGAACTCGCATTAAATACCGCCGCGCCGCGGCAAACTCTCCAGCCTAACAGTAGTTAAAATAGTAATCACTAACTTACGGTTTGTCAACAAGAAAATGAGGATCGCTATAAATTAAGTTTTCGCGCCATTGCAGGGCATCAAAGGTCAGGCGGGTAGAGATGATTCTGTCGAAGTCCGCCCTGCAGCCGATCCACAGGTTGAGGAAAAGCGTTGCCGAGCCCGGTGTGCTCCAAGCCAGGCCTCGCCAAGACGACGCAACTCCACAAAAAGTAAAGACAGGTTATTGAATCACCCTGCCTGCTGAATTCCGATAATATGATTTTACGTTCTACCCTTTTTTAGGATGAATAATATTTTAGCTCACGGCACACTATTTATGCGAGCGATATAGCCATTGGATTGATGTAGTTTTACCCAAGTGCGTTTCAAAAGGCTCGTAATACACAATTCTTCAAGAGCATCTTTCCCTGATTGTACTTTATATATTGATATCCAGTCAGATAAAGGGCAAGACTGTATAACGTTATCAGGTGTATCGATAGCACCAGCTCTTCGGCGCGATTGACCGTTTGACAGGAGAACAATCATGCATAGCGAAGAGAGACACGTCGATAGTATGTTTGTGGGACTCAACCTTCCGGATCATTATCGATTTTCCTACTTGGAGCTGCATATACTTCGCTGGTTTGGGCGATTGGTCTACCTGCTCGTTTCCGGTCTGATTATTTGCTCAACTTGGGGAAGTTTTGAACCTCTAGTGTTTTTTAACACTGAATCGTTCCTGCTTGTGGTGGGAGGATCGACCGCTCTGCTTTTTGCAACATTCAGATGGCAAGTCATTATCGGATCCGTTAAAGCGCCGTTTCGCGTGGCGGTTGATGATGAGACGAATGATGTTGGGACGGCTGCCCACGTATTACGCACCTGGGCCGTTTATGCGTTGGCTTGCGGAGTTCTGGCAGCGATATTGGGAACCATCGTAGCACTGTTTTGCGTAGTATCCAACAATTTGTCCAAGGTGGGACCCGGACTGGCCATCGCCATAATGGGACTGCTTTACTCGGTTCTGCTTGGGGGTTTGATTTGGACTCTCTCCAAAAGTCTCCCAGCTGGAGGTATAAATGCGCCGGCACATGCGCGGTCGAAATGGGCGATAGCGATTGCTTCGGCCACTTACATAGTTATTTTGGCATATACATGGAGCGGGATCGAGCCCGACGGATGTAATGCGGCTTACCTCATTGACCCAAAGAGCATATCGGCTGTGATCTTGGGTACGGCTTTCCTGGCCGCTGCCGGATTTGGTTTGAGGGAAGCATTGACGATAATTTGGTCAACATTTCGCCCATCTTCCCGATGCCGCGACTCCGGTTCCAGGTTGCGACAAATAGGCATCTATTTTGTGATTGTTGGCCTGGTCGCATGTCTTACTGGATTTATCACCATCCTTATGAACGTGGGTAGCTGGCAAAGCCTTTGTATGTCAATAGCGGTCACATTGTTCCCCCTGCTTTACGGCATATTACTCGGCCTGTTTTGTTGGGCGTTTGCCGGGCCATCAGAGTAATTACACCTTTACCAGTCTGTGAAAAAAGCGTCGGGATGGATTTGATGATCCCTTTCTTGAGGTAGTCCTCACACGATACCACCACGGGCAGCAGCCGATGCTGCTGCTGAAACCTTAATATAAACAAGTAGCATGGGCTTTCCTTGCCTTTTGTTATTTTACTCCCGCGGTCAGCGGAGTCCGGCGGCGGCGATGGGGAGGATTTCGGTGTCGGGTTCGGTTGGCCAGCCGCAGTAGTCGGCGGGTTCTACGCCGGTGAAGTCGGTTTGGCTGACGATGATGCTCATGTCATCGATGAGGGCGGTTTGAGTATCACGGTCGGTGACGGCGTACACGTAATCGCCGATAAACACGCCGCGGGTCAGGCCGGACCACCATCGCCAGCAGTCGTTAGTGTCTTCTTCCAAAGTAGAAATACGGCCGAGGGATTCAAAGCCGTTTTCCAAAGTAACGCGATAGACCAGCAGGCCGGTGAATTCATGGGTGCCGTACTCGGGGCCGGAGGTATCGCCGGTGTACAAGTCGATGGGGAAAGCAAGGGCCTCGCGGGCGGGGAAATAATTAAAGGCCTTGGGGTTGTAGTTGGCTTCGCTGTTGGTGCCGCGGGTGCCGATGATTTCCTTGTGCATCAGTTGAGGATCGGCGGGAACGGTGACGTCGAAGATGGACAGTTGGACACCTTGCACCCAGGCGAATTGGCCTGTGTCCTGGGCGTCTTTACCGATGGTCAGCAAGTGGTTTTCGTCCATCATCTGAATGTGGTCGGAATAGCCGGGGACTTTGAGTTCGCCGATGACGGTGGGATTGGTTGGGTTGGACAAGTCGAGGGTGAAAAGCGGGTCGATGCGTTCGAAGGTGACCAAAAAGCCGCGATCGCCGACGAAGCGGGCGGCGTAGATTTCTTCGCCGGGGGCAATGTTTTCGACGCGGCCGACGATTTGGAGTTCTTCAGCGTTTTCTGAAAGGACGTACACGCTGTTGCTAACTTCGGAACCGTCAGTGAAGAAGAAAGTATCCACGGTTGTGGCAATGCGCAGGTTGTCGCTGTATTCGCCGAGAGAATACTGGTTCAGCGGCCGGCCGGGGACCGAACCTGTGGATGTGTAATCGGTGCCGTCGTCGGTAAAGGCGATTTTGTGGATGAGGGTTTCGGTGCGGCTGGTGTTGGTTTCCCAATTGTAATCGGTGTCGGTGACGTAAAGGGCGTTGAGGCTGGCGTAGGTGACGCCGGCGTCGGCAGTGATGATAGTGGATTCGAAATCGGCGGTGGGATTGTCAATATCGATGGTGGCGACGGTGGTCAGGCCGTAGCCGTTGGGAACTCCCGGTCGCCAGATGTCCTGCCAGCCGCGGGAGGGCCCCCCCCCGCCCCCACGGCCCCGCGCCCCCCCCCCCACGCCGCCGCGGCGCCGCGCCGGGACCGCACGCCGAGCCC
>CAZMVS010000394.1:0-5472 GCA_964569525.1 uncultured Planctomycetales bacterium | reverse complement strand
GGCGGACCAGTTCGTCGGCGATTTCATCCGCGGCGACTTGTTGGACCTGGAAGGCGCCGGTGGACAGTTCGGCGAAGGCCAATCCGACTTTATTTTCGCGGAAGCAGATGCAGGCGAGGTAATTGTCGGCGGACTGGTCGAGGAGGTTATCGTCGGTGAGGGTGCCGGCGGTGATGATACGTACGATTTCACGTTTGACCACGCCCTTGGCTTGTTTGGGGTCTTCGGTCTGTTCGCTGACGGCGACTTTGTGGCCGGCTCGAACGAGCTTGGGCAGGTAGGATTCCAGGGCGTGGTGGGGGATGCCGGCCAGCGGGATGCAGGGTTCCTTGCTGCGGGAGGTCAGGGCGATGCCCAAAACGCGGCTGGCGATTTCGGCGTCCTCGTAGAACAGTTCGTAGAAATCCCCCATGCGGAATAAAAGCAGGGCATCAGGGGCGGCTGCCTTCTGCTCGTGGTATTGGCGCATAGCGGGGGTGAGTTGTTTGTTTGTGGTTTTACCGTTGTTGCTTTTGGTGTTGCCCATGATTTCGGCTCGTCAATTTACGGTATTGTTTCCGCCATCTCAAATAATCTGAGGAGGGAGGAAGAAAGTGTGAATTTATACTCGCGTTAATCTTTGCAGAGTTGTTTTTAAGTGTGATTTACTTTCTACTGAATAGGCCATCTTTAACGGTATGGGTGGACCCATTGCTGCAATTTGACCATTTTCCAAGAGGAGGCAAATCCATATGAGCGATAAACAAAATTTTGCGACGGGCATCAAGACTGGGCGGCGGGAGTTTTTGGCGGGGAGTACCGCGGCGGCGGTGACGATTGTCAGTCCGTCGCTGGTGCGGGGCAGCGAGGCGAACTCGGCCATTCGTTTGGGAATGATCGGTTGTGGGGGCAGAGGGACCTGGATCGCCAAGTTGTTTCTCGAACACGGCAATTACAAGATTGTGGCCTGCGCGGATTATTTCCAGGAGAAGGTGGATCAATTTGGGGAGAAATTCAATGTGCCCGCGGATCGGCGGTACACGACTTTGTCCTGTTATAAGAAGATGATGGATGATAAGGACGTGGACGCGGTGGTGATCGAGTCGCCGCCTTACGCCCATCCGGAACAGGCGGCGGCAGCGGTTGAGGCGGGGAAGCACGTGTTCCTGGCCAAGCCTATCGCGGGGGACGTGCCCGGTTGTCGAAGCGTTGAGGCTTCCGGGAAGAAGGCGACTCAGAAGAAGCTGGTGTACCTGGTGGACTTTCAGACGCGGGCCAACAATGTTTTTCAGCAAGCGGTCATGCGGGTGCACAAGGGGGACATCGGCGAATTGATGTGCGGGAATGGGAATTACTTATGGTCGTACGATCCGGCGCGTCCGATAAAAAAACCCGAGGATCGGGTGCGTTACTGGTATGGTTTGTTGTCCATGTCCGGCGATTTTCTCGTGGAGCAGAATATTCACAGCATCGACGTGGCGACCTGGCTGATTGACGCCCATCCGGTTCAGGCTTTTGGACGGGGCGGACGCAAGAAACGCGAGAACGGAAATATTTGGGATCATTTCCACGTGATGTATGATTTTCCGAACAAGGTGAGTCTGGGATTCACGGGGATTCAATGTGTGCCGGGGGCGCCGGACGTGATTCGTTGTCGATTGTTCGGTACTCAAGGAGTGGTAGATACGGATTACTTCGGTAAAGTATTTATTGCTGGCGATAAACCCTACAAAGGGGCGGAGATGAAAGGGTTGTACACCTCGGGGGCGGTGAACAACATCAAGGATTTCGAGAAGTTCATTCGCAAGGGCGAGTACAAGAATTCGACGGTGCCGCCTTCGGTGCGGAGCAATTTGACGGCGATCCTGGGCAGGGAGGCGGCCTATCGGCGGGAGGTACTGACTTGGGAGGAGATGATGAAGGAAAACAAGCGGATCCCGTATGACACGGAGGGGCTGAAGGCCTGATTTTTATTAGTTGCGAGGCGTTGAATTTTTCAGCAGTCTGTCCGTGGGAGATTCCCGGGGCGGGCTGCTTTTTTTGGGCTTTAAGGGCGTTTTTGCTGACCGTGAAGGGGGTAGCAGGTTCCCGGGCAGGTCGGGGCGGTAATTTGGCCGGTACAGAGGTGGTTGTGGGCTTGGATGGCGGCGTTTTTCGGTCTTGGGGGTCCGTTTATGTAAGCTGTTGTCCGGACGGCTTTTGGGTATATTTTTTAGGGGAGTCGGGAGAGAGGCATGGGTTGCAAAGCGGCTTAATATGGCGATATAATTATAGGTGAGTTGACAGTTTTCAGGGGTTGAGTACACTTGGAGTTTTGGCATAAAGCGTCTCATGTCGGCACAGCCAGTTGGGCCGAGGCCGACCGATAAAGGATAAGACTTTTTGCGGAAAAAACCTGAGCGAGAAAACTCCGTTTTTGAAGGATTGACCTAGCTGGCACGGGACGGTATTGTAAATCGCGAACCGCCAGTGGCGAGCTGGCGGTTTTTTTATCGTTTAATGTTGGTGTATGCCCGGTCGATGTGTGAAGATCGGGGATGGAGAAATGGGGATGCGGGCTCGTAGCTCAGTTGGTTAGAGCGCGTCGCTGATAACGACGAGGTCCGAGGTTCGAATCCTCGCGGGCCCAGTAAAGAGCTGTCAGCTTTCAGCGGTCAGCCGAAGGGGCTGGGAACCGAAGGCTGATAGCGGGATCAAGAGAGTTTGGGCTTCGGCCCGGGTGCCAAAGGGCGGCCGAAACAGCGGAAGGCTGAACACTGATCGCTGAAAGCTGAGGGCTTTTTCGGGGCCGTAGCTCAACCGGGAGAGCGCCTGGTTTGCAACCAGGAGGTTGGCGGTTCGAGCCCGCTCGGCTCCATTGGCATGTGAAAGACGAAATTTTTTTTCGTTTGGCGTAAAAAGGCTTGGCAGCGGGCTTTACAAGAGCGATTCGATGTGTATAATCGCAAGGCTCTGACACTTTTGGGGTCAAATCGGTTTTTGGAAGGTTTTTTCGGGCCGATGGGATCGCGGAAGTGAATTGATAAGTTCTTTGACAATTGGATAGGCGAGAGCGTTTGTTGATACTTTTTGTATGAAGGTGTCGGCAGGCGCAAGCAGGTTCGTGGCAAGACCATGGTTCCATATTCCGAGCGTTTTTTAATGCATGTGTAAGCATGCATGATCGATCGAGACGCAACAAATGCGTCGAAGGTATGGAGTGTTGTGTGGATGAGAAGGCGGACAGCCTGTCATTCATGCGATCAAGTTACTAAGGGTGCATGGTGGATGCCTAGGTGTCGAGAGGCGATGAAGGACGTGGTAGCCTGCGATAAGCTCCGGGGAGTTGGCAAACGAGCATTGATCCGGAGATTTCCGAATGGGGAAACCCGGCGTCACTTCGCAAGGAGATGGCGTCACGGCGGGCTGAATGCATAGGCCCGTTCGAGCGAACCCGGGGAACTGACACATCTCAGTACCCGGAGGAGAAGAAATCAACCGAGACTCCGTAAGTAGCGGCGAGCGAAAGCGGACATAGCCCAAACCGGCCTTCGGGCCGGGGTTGTGGGAGCCGAGAGCAGTTACAAAGGTCCTGCTAGCAGAAGTGTCTGGAAAGGCACACCATAGAGGGTGACAGTCCCGTATGCGACGGCAGAGACTCTGCGTTACCATTGGCTATCCCAGAGTAGCATGGAGCTCGTGAAACTCTGTGTGAAGCTGGGGGGTCCACCCTCCAAGGCTAAGTACTCCTCGACAACCGATAGTGGAAAGTAAGGTGACTGAAAGGTGAAAAGAACCCCTATTAGGGTAGTTAAAAGAACCTGAAACCATGTACTTACAACCAGTGGGAGCTCGATTGTCGGTTTCGGCCGGCGCGAGTGACCGCGTACCTTTTGCATAATGGACCGGCGAGTTACTTTCAGCGGCGTGGTTAAGCACTTCCGGTGCGGAGCCGAAGCGAAAGCGAGTCTGAATAGGGCGTTTAGTCGTTGGGAGTAGACCCGAAACCAGGTGATCTACCCATGGCCAGGTTGAAGTGCCCGTAAAAGGGCGCGGAGGACCGAACCCGTAAACGTTGAAAAGTTTTGGGATGAGCTGTGGGGAGGAGTAAAAGTCTAATCAAACCTGGAGATATCTGGTTCTCCTCGAAATGCCTTTAGGGGCAGCCTCGGGCAACTACATCACGGGGGTAGAGCTACTGAATGAGACGCGGGGGCCACCAGCCTACCGCCCTCAACCAAACTCCGAATACCGTGATGACTATCCCGGGAGTGAGTCTGTGGGGGCTAATCTTCATGGACAAGAGGGAAACAACCCTGACCGCCTGCTAAGGTCCCAAATTCATGCTAAGTGAATAAGGAAGTCTAGTTTCCGCGACAGCGGGGATGTTGGCTTAGAAGCAGCCACCATTTAAAAAGTGCGTAATAGCTTACCCGTCAAGAAACTGGGCGCCGATAATGATCGGGACTAAGCATGAAACCGAAGCAGCGGGTTTGACGGTTCTGCGGAATCGTCAAGCGGTAGAGGAGCGTTGATAGGTAGATACAGGCCGTACCGTAAGGAGCGGTTGTGGACCTATCAAGTGAGAATGCCGGTATGAGTAACGATAAAGCGGGTGTAAAACCCGCTCGCCGAAAACCTAAGGTTTCTTGGGGAAGGTTAATCCGCCCAGGGTTAGGCGGATCCTAAGGCGAGGCCGAAAGGCGTAGTCGATGGACAGCAGGTTAATATTCCTGCCCCGTGTCATGCGAATGAACCACGTGTGCGTTTTATCAAATTGCAGCCCACCATTAGACGTGAGGGTTCCCGAAAGGGCGAGGCCGATTTGTTGCTGAAGTGCAAGGCGAGTGAACCGAGAAAAGCATGTGGGGACAAGTGGCACGTCCGTACCTAAACTGACACAGGTAGGTGAGGCGCGTAGCCTCAGGCGCTCGAGAGAACCGTCCTTAAGGAACTCGGCAAATTGACCCCGTAACTTCGGGATAAGGGGTCCCTCCTCCGCGATGGAATACTGTTGTGGAGAGGGCGCAGATAATCGGCACCGGCGACTGTTTATCAAAAACACAGGTCTCTGCTAAGTCGCAAAGACGACGTATAGAGACTGACGCCTGCTCGGTGCGGGAATGTTAAGGAAGCAGGTTATCCTTCGGGAGAAGCTTGCGACCGAAGCACCCGTAAACGGCGGCCCTAACTATGAGGGTCCTAAGGTAGCGAAATTCCTTGTCGGGTAAGTTCCGACGCGCATGAATGGCGTAACGACTGGTGCACTGTCTCAAGGACGGACTCGGTGAAATTGGAGTTGTGGTGAAGATACCACATACCCGCGGCAAGACGGAAAGACCCCGTGAACCTTTACTGCAGCCTGATATTGGCCGCAGATATCACATGCGTAGGATAGGTGGGAGGCGATGAACCGGCTGCTCCGGCAGTCGGGGAGCCAACCTTGAAATACCACCCTTGTGTTATTTGTTTCCTAACCTTGACCCGTGAATCCGGGCAGGGGACAGTGTTAGG
>CAZMVS010000393.1:0-4744 GCA_964569525.1 uncultured Planctomycetales bacterium | reverse complement strand
CCGTCGAAGACAGTATCGTCTATCAAAAGGCTCGCCAGCGTGGTGGGCGATGGTTCAGTATTTGGCGGATCGATCTGAAGATGGGCGAACCGCAATATCCCGTGGAATTGGCCGCCAGTTCCGAAATGGCCTTTATCCAACCCTCTTGGAGCCCCGACGGCCAATGGATCACCTACGGAACCGCCAAAGTTGACGCCGCCCCGAATCTCCCCGACCAGCAAACCAGCCGCACAACCTGCGGCGATATCTGGATCATGCGCAAAAACGGTACCTCGCACCTGAAGATGACCGACAATGCCGGAGCTAACTTCAGCCCCGTTTGGAGCCCGGAAAATCAGGTGTTTTTTACCAGCGTCAAGAACGGCACGGAAAATATCTGGTCCGTTACTCCTGTGTTTGCCAGTGCTTCCAACACGGGCAAAACAGCCCGTCAGGATAATATAAACTCCGGCCCCGTAGGGACTTATGGTCCGCAAGAGGCTGAACACCAGGGCGGATAAGTTTTTACAAAAGCGGAACTTGGCGTTCAAGATGGTCCTGAAACTGGACGAAGTTATTCTTGTCCCCCGTCAGATAAATTTATCCGGCGGGACATTCCCGGAAACCGCCGGCGGTTACGGGGACAAACGAAAGCGATGTTCGATCAAGGATGATCGAAAGTATTAGCCAATTCGTAGTGGCAGCAGCTCGTTGTGCGAAAGGTCGGGCTCGGCCCAACAAAAGATGCGGCATCAAACTGTTGATCCTCATCTTATTGACGAGTGGGTGGACGGGTTGCTCGCAGGCTAAGAAGAAACCGAAGGAATGGGAACCGCCCTTTACCCGACCGGTCACTATTGCCGTCGCTCCCGCTTTTAATCACAGCGGGTCATCGGTAATCGACCAGGTGAAAGTCGCGGATCTGATGGCCAGTGAGCTGTCCACGATCCGCAAGGTCCGAGTCATCGTTGTCAACCGTGTGTTGGCAATATTGGCCGACCAGGGCCTCGAGCAGATCCAATCCGCCGAACACGCCCTGGAAGTCTGCGACCGACTTGGAGCCGACGCTATCCTGGTCTTCGCCATCATGGAATACGATCCCTACACCCCGGTGGTGGGGATATCGGCCCAGCTCTTCGGGCCGAAACCGGTTGGGGCCGCCCTCGACCCGGTTGCCGCTTCCAGGATGGCTCGTCCGTTGCCGGTCCGGCAGCCTTACGAGGCGGACCATTTGTGGGGCCAGCTGCAGCGGACTTACAACGGGGCCCATGAGGCCGTGAAAGAGGATGTAAAACAGTATGCCGAAACACGCACTGCCAATGAAAGCCCTTACGGTTGGCGACAATATTTGGTCAGCCAACAGAGCTACCTGCGGTTCTGCTGTTTCGCGACGGTCAAAAAGCTGATTCGAAAAGTGAAGTGGCCGGCCCCGTTGGCCGATAAGTAAACACCTTGTTATTTGGAGCTGGAAAGATGAACGTCGTTCGGCAACTGTCCTTGGTCAAAAACGATCATCGGTACATGTTCCGGTATCCACAGGGACGTGAATCGGACGTGATTTCCGCTTTTGCCGGATTAGCTGAAGATGCCGAACAGGATTTTGATTGGTTCGACGCCGCTGTGCTTAGCTATCAAATGGGGCGTCGTCTCGAGATGGACCTTGAGAAAACGAGTGTGCATGAAGAACCTTGTCCGGAGGGGTGAGATCTATCTCGAGCCAGGTTGTTAACTGAAACATTCGCCGGTGTTGCTGGTAGTATCATGAGTGAAAACAAATTGATCGATGAGTTCCTGAATTACCTTCGTTTTGAGCGGCACTTTTCGCCTCATACCGCCAAGTGCTACGCCGCTGACCTCGCCCAGTTCTGCGATTTTATCGTAGATAGTGCAGGTGGTGGCCACGCCGGTACGACGCCGAGCTCCAATGTCGGCTTCACCGGTCAAGGCAGCGGGGGGACCGCCCTTGCTACCGCGACGGCTACATCGGTTTCGGCTGCGCCGCCGACCACCGATACGAGGGAAATGCTGCTTACTATCGAAACCGAAGACATCCGTCGCTTCCTCGCCTTCCTTCGCGACCGGGAATACTCCAAGAGTACTACCGCCCGCAAACTGGCGACTTTGCGCAGCTTCTTTAAGTTCTGTCAAAAACGTGCTTACATTGATGCCAATCCACTGGCCTCCATCCGCACACCCAAGCAGGAAAAACGCCTGCCCAAGTTCCTCGATGAACAGCAGGTGCAGAAACTCTTGGAAACCCCCGATGTCAATACCCTGCTCGGGGCGCGCGACCGGGCCATGCTCGAAACCATGTATTCCACCGGCGTTCGAGTCAGCGAACTGGTGGACCTTAATCTTGAAGACATCGATTTCGTCGGTGAAGCCCTGCACATTCGCGGCAAGGGCAAAAAAGAACGCATTACGCCCATCGCCCCGACCGCCCTGGCCTGGATCAAGCGTTATATGGAAATCCGCCGGGCCGACCCGCGGGCTGCCGCCTTCGATCAACAATCCGTTTTCGTGAACAAGCACGGCCAGCGATTAAGCACTCGTAGCGTCCGTCGCAAACTCGACAAGTATCTCACCATTGCCGGCCTGGACGCCGCCATCAGCCCGCATACCTTGCGGCACAGCTTCGCCACACATTTGCTCAATCGCGGTGCCGATCTACGCAGCGTACAGGAACTGCTCGGACACCAGTCCCTGTCCACCACCCAGATCTACACCCACGTGACAACTTCAAAGCTGAAAGAAGCCTACGACGACGCCCATCCGCGATCCTGAACAATCGCCGCGGATCAAACACGAACAAACACACCAAGAGGCATCCCTAAACGGATGCCTCTTTTCTTACGCCGGAAAAGCCTTTTCATTTGTTACTATTCTGCCAGTCTTTTCTGCAAATAAGCTATGTCAAAAGTTCTTTATCCAACTTATTCATGTATATGAAATGATCTTGAAGGTTCCCCGATGATTGTTATAATGAATCCAAATCACAAGTAGTTTTTTATTTGATACCCATTCCAAGAATGAGAAGCAAAGCAAATATGTGGTTGACAGACTTTACAAAGCGAGCAACCCCTGAGGTGATACGAGCTTCCAGACCGTTTCATTTGAACGGTGGGTAAAATGTTTCTGGCAAGAATCGACAATGCAAAACGAAATTCAACCTTTAAAAACAAAGCATAGTTGCCTCCTAGTGAGTCAGAGGTGTTTTCTATAATAAGTCCGAAAGGCTTGGGAATGATCCAGGAGTACACTCGCGAAATGAATGCTCAGGAACGAGCGGTTTTGGAAGAAATTATTGACGGATCGGTTAGTCCGACAATAAAAAATTACCTTAAGCCCGTTACATACTGGACAATCGTAATGATATTGAGTATGGCGCTTGCTATAGGTCTGGTGATATTAGCCGCCGAAAAGCTTAGTGGGGCCTTAATGGTATTTGTAATGTTATGCCCAGGTCTTTTACTTGTCGTAGGGGTATTCAGCCTGTTTATGGTCATTAATTTGGTCGGTTCCTATTTTCGCGAGCTTTGTCTGTATCGACAGTTTAAAAGAGACAGGATCCCCGCTGTGCAAAAAGCACTATCCGAGAATAAGGTTTATGTAAAAGGCGTGCGGGCATCGTCAGTAATAGTCGTCGAGGCGTTCGATGACGAAGGTGATGGTTTTGTCTTTGATCTTGAAAACGGACGCATTTTATTTTTACAGGGTGATCAGTATTATCCCGCGCGTGATGATATGAGTTGGCCTAACTCTGATTTCGAAATTGTGCAATCGCTTGATGGCAATGTATGGATAGGCGTGTTTTGCTATGGCGCGGCGTTGATCCCCGATCGCGTGATTAAGAATGGACCATTTAAAGAAGAAGTTCTGCTGAATGATCACGAGGATATTGTGGAAGCGTCGATGGGTGATTTTGTTAAGTCCATTCTCACCATATCTTGAAAAACGGGGCGGGAAATGCCGATCGTGGTAGATGAAATTTGCTATTCGAATTTTGGTAATCCCTGCACGTCGGATGTCTTAATATTTTGAATAAAAGAGTGGAATTGCGATGGTATCCTATCAGGATAACCCATTTATCAAAGCAAAGCTCAGTAAAACCTGATAGCGGTGAGCCGGGCTCTGCCTATCTTCTAATCTACCTATTAAATAAGTAAAGACAATTAAAGCAATCCCGTTGCAGGCTAACCCTATAAAACGAGCAACCCAGAAGTGGTGCAAGCCGCCGGTTCGTGTATTCGTCTATTCAGAATATAGTGTTTGGAAGATAGCCATCCAGCGGCATGCCTGGCAGACAAAGAAATAAAAAAATGAAAAATAGCATATAAAAGGTAATAAATAATTTCATGTTATTGGTTTTGATATGAAAATAAACTGCACCGAAAGCCAGTATTATTGCGACAATGATCTTGGTGGCATCTAAATTTAAAGCATTAGGTGGATATGGATAATCAGTAGGTATTAATAGATTTAACATGCCGATTGATATTGTATATGTAATAAATGCTGTTATTATACATGTGTATTTGTTTGTTTTTTTGTCCATATGTCTATCCTGCTAAGAAGAGCAAATGACCAATTCTTTGCATTGCGAAAGAATTTGGGCAGCACCCTTTATTAAAAAATAGTTTATAAATAATTTTGGTTTCTGCCAACTTTCTTGTCCAGCGGTAAGGGCTTTCTCTGCTTTCTAAATTATTCTCTTCTGTTAACCTCGCTGAGACTAGGGATTCTCCTTGCTGTTTTCTACTCTCTC
>CAZMVS010000392.1:0-10733 GCA_964569525.1 uncultured Planctomycetales bacterium | reverse complement strand
AATCCGCCACCGAAAGAACCCGGGTCTGAGGCAATTCCTGCAAAACCTCCTTCGATATCGGAATCGTATTGGTCACCACGATCCGATCCACGTCCGCCTCTTTCATGCGCTTCACCGCAGGACCGGCAAAAAGGCCATGCGTGGCCGCTATCATGAATTTCCTGGCCCCGTGTTGACGCAAAATACGAATCGCTTCCGTAGAGGTGCCTCCCGTGGCGATCATGTCGTCAAAAATTAAGACGTCTTTCCCCTTCACGTCGCCGATCACCCGAGACGCCGTTGCCTCTGAACCGGAAACCCGCCGCTTGTCTATCACCGCAATATCGTAACCCAACTGCTGGGCATAACTCGTAGCCTGTTTCAAATTCCCAACGTCAGGCGACACAATCGCACAATCCTTCAGACCCATGTCGGCAACGTGCTCCGCGATGACCGGCATGGCACTTAAATGATCCACCGGCAAATCGAAAAAACCCTGAATCTGCTGGGCGTGCAAATCCATGGTCAACACCCGGTGGGCTCCCGCCTCGCTGATCAGATTCGCTACCAGCTTGGCCGTAATCGGTGTGCGCCCCTCCGCCTTACGGTCCTGCCGAGCATAACCAAAATAAGGAATCACCGCCGTGATCCGCCGGGCCGATGCCCGCCGTAGCGAATCAATAAAAATCAGCAACTCCATCAGGTTCTCGTTCACCGGCGGCGAGGTCGATTGAACCACAAAACAGTCCCGCCCACGCACGTCGTCCTCTAACTTAATGATGGTCTCGCCATCCGGAAAATGATCAATATTCGCCCTGCCCGGCGATATTCCCAGCGAGCCTGCTATCTCTTTCAACAGTAAAGGATTACTCGTCCCACCGAATACCCGCAGGCCGACATCCGAAGTCGAATTTACATAATCAGGGTGGCTTTCAGGCATCGCCTTCACCTCGACTTCCGTCGTTGTCTTCTTTCACCACGCTCCCGTGTGCGATCTGGGCATTTCCCGTCACGTGTAGCGGAGCCACCAAAATCGATCCATTGCCGATATAAGTGTCATTCTCAACAACGGCCCGCTGAATCTGATGACCATCAAAATTCGCAAAAATAGTGCCCGCTCCAACGTTAACCCGTTCTCCAATCTGGGCATCACCAATATAACTCAAATGACGGGCACGAGTTCCGTCCCCCAGGTGCGTATTCTTAATCTCCGTAAACACGCCAACGACCACGTCTTCCCCAATTTCCGTGCCGTCTCGCAAGTACGCAAACGGGCCGATCGAACATCGACGACCGATACTGACTCGGCCATGAATATAAGTGAATGGATGAATCACCGTATCCTGCCCAATCCGGGCCCGCACGTCAATCCATGTATTCGGCGGATCGACGATCGTCACCCCCTGCTGCATAAGGTTCCGCTGGATGCGGTTTTGCATCACCCGCCCGACATCCGCCAACTGCTGCCGGCTATTGATCCCCATCGCATCTTCAGCGGCAACCGCCGTCACCGCCAACGCTCGATGACCCCCCTTGATTAGTATCCGCAAGGCATCGGTAATGTAATATTCACCTTTGACATTATCCGGCCTAAGCTTGTCCAAGGCGTCAAACAACAGCTTGCTGTCAAAACAGTAATAACTCGGGTTGATCTCCCGAATCTTCCGCTGCTGGTCCGTGCAGTCGCTATCCTCTACGATCCCTTCAAGGTTTCCATACTCGTCCCGGACAATTCGCCCGTATCCGGAAGGATCCTCCAATACCGCCGTCGCCAAGGTAACCGCGGAATGCTCCTCTTCGTGACGTTCCGCCAACAGCTTCAGCGTCTCACTGCGAAGCAGCGGCATATCCCCCGCGATCACCAGCAGATTCCCCTCAAAATCTTCCAAGGCCTCCCGGCAACACATGGCAGCATGTCCGGTGCCGCGCTGTTCCGCCTGTTCAACCCAAGTAATATCCGACTCGTCGACAAATGCCTCGATCACGTCATCTTTGCGGTAACCCACCACGCAGATGATCCGCTCAATACCGGCAGCCCGGCAGGCATCGATCACGTAAGCCAGCATCGGCCGCCCGCACACCTCGTGCAACACCTTGGGCATGTCCGTCACCATTCGGGTGGACTTACCTGCTGCCAAAATGATTGCGGCGGTCGGCCTCTCCATTACCTTACCCTTCTCGATATCCATAACGTTAAGCCCATTCACCCACCTTCGCGCTTCGCCACTCAGCAGCTGATTGCCCAATCTGGGCCATCCAGCAGGCGGGGAGGGCCAAAAAAACTACCCGGCCTGGACTCGAACCAGGAATGCCAGGACCAAAACCTGGTGTGTTACCGCTTACACCACCGGGTAACCCGTCAACCGGTTCATAAACCGGCCGGAATATCCGAATTTTATTAGAAGACCAAGACCGTTAAAAATAGATCGGTCGCAGCTTCAGCTTGGCCACGCCGAGGCCTGAACTCCCTGCTGCGAGCCGGAAGCCCATTATCCCCTGCCGAGAACACACCCCTGTGGACGTGGCGGCAATTTTGAAATATCGGCCCGGGGCCGAAAGCGTAAGAATAGCTTAAACAACCACTTCCGTCAACCAAAGCCAGTGTAAACCTGGGATTTAAAGCCGAAAAAACAGGCCACCAATCATGGAGAATATCCCGGCTTCCCAAAACCAGGCTCATCCCAACTATCTCCGCAACTCCTCAAGCATAAAAAAACAACATAATTACTTATCCCGCATGAAATTATAAGACGACCTCCCTCCGTCAGCCATTAATACAAGACCGTCATCCTGCACTCCTCAACCTGGCCGGGCAGACAAATCGCCCTTCCTTCCACCGTAGGTTCCACCTCGCCACCCCCCTCAACCGTCACACCTTTGATCAGCCGAGGAAAATCGATCCGAATCCGCTTGGGATCCTTGCCCGTTGAAAACCGTTCAAACCGGACTCCTATTCGAGACCTTACAGCATCCATTGAAACTTCCATATTCACCCTGCCGAAATGCGTAGGCGCATTTTTAAACCGAATGGCTCGCCTCGCCTCCAACCAACTACCAGGAACTCCGCTCAGCAATACCAATTCCTTATCGCTTTCCCTTATCAGCATATCTCTCAAACAAAGCGCAAAGGCGGATTCCATAATTGAGTTTTCCATATCCTTGCCCCTACGGTTTTTTTCTTCTTGATCTCCCAACACACTTCCTGCCGAACCTTCGCTTTCCTCGGTAAACATCATCCGCTTATGATAGCCCGCCAGGCTTTGATAAAAATCATGTAAGGCATGATCCCTTTGCCCACGTTCAAGGTATATCCGCACGGTCGGCCATAATACACACGCAGGTACCGATCCCTCCCATGCCGGTTGACTGCTCAAATTTCCCGCAGTCTGAGTACCAGCAACGCGTCCTTCAAACCACTGCTCTTCACAAAATCGAAGAATCCATTCCGCCTCGTTCGATTCATCCGCATATATCCCATCATGAACAAGTTGAATCGCGCCACATAAACCTCCAACAATACATTTCGCATTCGTTACCTTGGCCCGACTATACAATGGCTGAACAGAACCGTAATTCCCGTCCCGCCATCTGACAACCGGAGCCTGCTCCATGGCGGACCGACAGCTTTGCCGCAACACGTGACCAAAAATCATAGTTTCTGAAGCAATACGTTCTGCCTGAGGATGTCCCACCTCTTCCAGAATCAAGGCCGCCTCACAAAGACTTTTCCAGGCATAGGCATTAACCGCATACCACTGCAACCAGGCCCCACCTTCCTGAACCGGCCCCGCCGGAAGCAAACCCTCACCCCATAACGACGCCTTATCCTCTGTATCCTTCCCTCCATCTTTGACCAATTCAATTAAAAATTCGCAGGCCGCCTCTAACACATGCGCTCGCTCCAAAAGCCATTGCCGATCATTCGTAAATCGATAATGCGCATACAGTAAATCAAGGGCAAGGACATGATCCATCAAGGTCTCACCCAAAGCCCCGTGATTAATCCTGACTCGCCCTTTCACCTCCCATTGAGACTGCTTTGCAATCAACTTTTCCAAGTACGCCTCCGCTTGCTCATGCAATCCCATTATTTCCCAGCAACGCACCTCCAGGGACCGCTTTTTCGCCAAGCCTTCCTTTTCCGAATCCACGGCTCGTTTTAATTGCCTGCTCCACAAGCTATTCAGGGCCACACAAGGCACGTCCAGCTTGGCCGTATGCGCCGATTTCCCAGTATCCGCAGAATGAACTTCCCGTTTAGCTTGCATACCACCAGGTTGTGTTTGCGCAATCTTACGCACACAATCAGCCGCTCCCCGCCACGAAGAGTCCCTTGCGTTTTCTATACTGTCATAAACAGACTGCCCCAACCGATAGCCTGCCTGCAAATCCTTTTCACTACCTTTATGAAAAACCACCACACCTGCCGTCGGAATACGCACAATTCCCCGACACACCACTTCCGCGGGCGCAAACGAAAATCCACTTCCCGGCTCATACAACTCGCGTACAGTTACAATAGTCTGCGAAGCGCTTGCCCGATCACCCTGGGCATAACGCACTTTCAGCGCCGCCGGCAACGACTCAAATACCTTCGACTCCTTGATAATCCCACTCTGTTCATTAAGCAGATAACCATTACATGCTGACACCTTAACAGGAACCTGCAACTCACTTCCTCGGGCCAATCGAAGTTCAAGCGTGGCCTCTCTCACCTGCCGGGAACCATAGGCCCGCAAATACCGCACCGGCGGCCGCTCCTGCCGACCACAAATAAATCGCAGCCGACAAGTCCGATACGCCACTCTTTGCCTCTGCCATGTTCCAGATTCTCTTTCCTCCATAAATTCAAAAATCACCTCCCGATCCCCCGCACACCACTTTACTTCGGGGGTAACCCATTGACCGTGGTAAGGATCAGGTAAAGCGCACCCGCCTTGCTCCGCCCCACGGATTTCATGCTGAAAATATTGCACCTTAATTTCATGACGATCAGCAATGGCGTGTCGGAATTCAATGTGAGCTTCTGCGATATCTCTTGGCTGAGCCCATTCCACCCCGATCATGTACTCGTCGGAACTCCCTTTCCAGGCCTCCCAACCATCCGCCCCTCGTTCCAGCTTTTCAATGTCCATATTCCGGGGCGCGTCCCCCGTATATTTGACCACCTGGCCAAAGTCCACCAGGTTAATTCGATTCTCCGGCGGCGCGATACCTGCAAACATCAGGCCGATCATCATCTCCGCCAACACGAACATTCTCTAAACTCCTCTGTTTGACTGAATGTGAACGTCTGACTGTACTTATAATGTCGAGCGTGATATCATAACTCATTCCCCATGATTTGCCGACATAGCAAATAACTCAAATACACCAGGATTTATTCCCACAGGAGTCCCCAGCGTGCTCGTACATCAGTGTTTGTCAACAGAATCAATCGTCATATTCCCAAAAGCTGAAAATTCTGCGGAAGTGGTCAAAAAATTATCAGGCAGACTGGCCACTCTCTTGGGTGTTGATCAACAGGAAATTGAAAACGCCGTTTGGAATCGGGAAAAGGCTCGCTCTACTGCCTTTGCCAACGGAGCCGCCATCCCTCACTGCCGGTTAAATGGCTTGAAACAATTCGGGATCGCTCTGCTCATCCTCCAACAACCCATTCGCTGGGATAACGAAGGCCACGCTGTTGATACGATCCTTATGATCGCCGGCCCCGCGGATGCTGTTTCCCAACATCTGCGCATACTCGCCAACACCAGCCAACTCTTGGATAGCCATGCTCTACGCAATAAGTTAAAACAGGCCCCCAACCCGGAAGCTGCCTACGAATTAATCAGTGCTGCGGAAGAAACCGTTGAAAAACGACGTTCAGAACATGGCATTATGCGCGAATTACACCGCGACCATCTTCATAACGGCGATTATCTCGAGGAAGTCGCCGATAAATTCAACTGGTAATCCTGATTGCTCTTTCCCTGACCGCTTGGCAAAGGCATAACCACCCGTCAAATCAATCTATAAAAATACCGCCTGCAGTCCCCCAACCACAGGCGGTCCAATGCCGATAACCCTGCATTGGTTCGCTTCTCTCCCCGCAGAATTTCCCGTGCGATGGATGCACCAAAATCGAGGCAACCACTCCGCGGTTAAGCCGGGCATAGTTCCCATCGGCCGCGGCTCGATTCCATTACGCTGGCCGAAGCGCCGAGCCATCCATGTCTCTAAACTGTATGTACGATTCAACTATTCTCCAGGCAAATGCTTGCTGTAAAAGATCACAAAAATCCTCTTTCTTTTTTTTCCACTAGTTGATTATCTAAAATTTTGCTCCTCCGATAAACACTTATCACCAAAATAGATCAAAACAAATGGCCACGGCTTGCCCGATAATATCTTGATGGCCTGCTTGGCCTATGCTTGGCAAATGGACGAATTCAATTAAGATGGTCGCTGTGGGGAGTCATTGAGATCATTGTCTGCAGTCTAAGATTTTGTCTCTGATCTGTATTGAAAATCACGGGAGCACGTATTCATGGGCTGGGAGGCTTGGTACACCTTGGGGATTATCGGCCTGATTTTTATCGGCTTGGTCGGCCGACTGGGACCGCCGGACGTACTCATGTTGGGCGGTACAGTGGCCGTCGGCCTGGTAGGCATCATCACCCCAACGGAAGCGTTTAGCGGCTTGTCCAACCAAGGCATGCTCACTGTGGCCGCCCTCTTTGTAGTCGCTGCCGCCTTACGCGAAACCGGAGTACTGGACGCCATCGGCCAGCGCATTATGGGCAATTCCGGAAACGAAAAAACCGCCTTGCTACGCCTCGCCCCACCCGTGGTGGGAATTTCCGCTTTCCTCAACAATACTCCCGTCGTCGCCATGCTCTTGCCCGCCATTCGCGATTGGTGCCGCAAAAACCGAGTCTCCCCCTCCCGCCTCATGTTGCCCATCTCTTACTTGGCCATTCTCGGAGGAACTTGCACCCTCATCGGAACCAGCACCAACCTGGTGGTCAACGGCATGATGATCGACCAAGGCCAAGGAAGTATTTCCTTTTTCGAATTTGCCTATGTCGGCGTTCCCTTCGCTCTGGTCGGCACCACATACATGTTTGTTCTTGGCCGCCGGCTGCTGCCCGATCGCAAGGACCTGCTCGAACGCTTAGGCGAATCCCCCCGTGAATATCTCGTGGATATGCGCATCGAGCCCGGCTGCAGACTGATCGACAAGCAGGTGGAAGAAGCCGGCCTCCGCCGCCTGGCCGGTTTGTTTTTGATCGAAATCTCCCGGGGCAATCGGATCATCTCCCCCGTTCGCCCCGACGAAATCCTCCGCGCCAACGATATCCTTACCTTTACCGGAGTCGTCAGTCACATTGTGGACTTGGAACGCATCCCCGGCTTGGTCCCCGTCGGCGACCAGGAATACGTCACTGAATCATCCAAACGCCGTCAACAACGCCTTTGCGAAGCCGTAATCTCCGGCACCTCTCCCTTGATATACCACAATATCCGCGAGGCAAATTTCCGAGCACTGTACAACGCGGCCGTCGTAGCCGTCCATCGCGGAGGAAGCCGCCTCAAAAAACGCATCGGTGATATCGTCCTTCAACCCGGCGATACCCTGCTTCTTCAAACCGGCCCTCACTTCGCCCAGGCCCACCGAAATAATCCCGATTTCTTCCTCGTCAGTAACGTGGAAGGCGCCCGCCCCGTCCGCCACGATAAAGCTCCAATTTCCATTCTCCTTTTGGTCGCTTTAATCGTTCTGATGACCATGTCCACTAATGCCATTATCCCCATACCCATCGCCATGGTCGCCTTCTTGATCGCCGGACTTATGATCGTAACCCGCTGCTTGTCAGCCACTCAGGCCCGCCAGAGTATCGACATGCAGCTCCTGATTACCATTGCCGCAGCTTTCGGAATGGCCCACGCGGTTCATAATTCGGGAGTGGCCCAGACTATTTCCGGACTGGTCACCATCTTCGATAGCGGAACTGTATGGGGCAAATATGCCGCCTTGGCTACCGTGTACTTGGTTACTATTTTGTTAACTGAAATGACCACCAACAACGCTGCCGCCGTTCTCATCTTCCCTGTGGCAATGGCTGTCGCGGATGGATTGGACGTCAACTTCAAACCCTTCGCCATGGCCGTGGCTTTCGCAGCGTCGGCCAGCTTCGTTACTCCCATCGGTTATCAAACCAACATGATGGTTTACGGCCCCGGCGGATATCAATTTACCGATTTTATCCGCGTGGGCTTACCCTTGAGCATCATTCTTTTCCTGTTGGCCGTCTTCCTGATCCCTATGGTCTGGACCTTATAGAGCATATAAGCCCACCCATTACAATAGGTGGGCTTTATTCTTGTCATTTCGAGCGAGGAAAAAATGACAATAGTCATTTTTTCCGAAGAGAGAAATCTTAAATCGTACAGCGTCTCGTGTCATTCCTCCCGGCTTGCCGGGACCGGCGCGCCGGGAGAGAAATCTTGAATCGCCCGACTTTAGAGCTCTATACGCAAACTGAATTCGACTTAACCGGTCTTGCGAAATGCCATAAGTTCTTCTGATTCGACCTTCCGATGCCGAAATTGATCTTCCTTCATGGAATCCCGCTGCTGAGGAGTGTTGGATTTTGAAACAGTTGTTATTTGGCGTGAAACCTCTTCCCCTTGAGCCTCTTCTTCGCTGGAACGAAAACGCTCTTCATGCCTTTCATCTCTTTCAAGGGCTTCATTCAACCAGCGAAGAATATCGTCTTCCGTTGGTGGATAATACTTGGAAGTGGACAATTCTCGAACACGAAAACTCGTCTGACATCTTATACATTTAACTTGTCGGCCAGCTGCCTTGGCGGGAACTTTATAGCTAGCTGAACAATTCGGGCAACGCGTCTTGATTTTCGTATCGGTGGCCATGGTCAGCCTCCGTCGCTTCCACCCTTCCCGTATCGTTTTTCATACAAAGACATGCACCCGCCCCTTCACGCTTGGCGGCTTATCGCTTCGCAGATAGCGAAATGTTTGGGCGAAGCTTTTTCAGTCGTCCACGCCGGTCGGCTAACCCCGGTAAATTCCCTACAAACGAACCGGATCCCGGCTCGTCGGGCCAACCGCCCTGATGGGCCTCTTTTTATGCGTCGGAAAGAAAAGGGTTGGACTTGCGTTCATTCCCGATTGTTGTTTCCGGACCATGACCGCAGTAAACCACGGTATCTTCTGGAAGCGAGAAAAGGTGCCGCCTGATATTGCCCAGCAACTGCTCGGTATCCGCCCCTGGAATGTCACAGCGGCCCACGCTGCCGGCAAATAAAGCATCCCCCACTATCACTATCCCCGCTTGCTCACAGTATAGGGACCGCCCCCCTGGAGAATGCCCCGACGTATCCAGAATCGCCCATCCCAACTCCCCCAGGCTCAGTTCTTCCCCAGGAACCAGGTCCCCGTCCGCCCGCGCTTCAACCGTAAGCGCATAACCAAAAGGCGCAGACATATTCCGATGCGCATCGCCGAGCATCTCCGCATCAGGTCCGCCGATCAGAATACGACTATCTGGATGCGCCTGCCGCACTGAATCCAAGCCAATAATGTGATCGATGTGACCATGCGTAAGTATCACCTTCTCCAAAACAATCTCATTTTGCTCTACATAACTCAGCAATTCCCTTACCTGCGGCGGAAAACTCGGATCAACTACCCATCCTATCTTTGCCCCCTGCTGATCCGTGGTGCTCAAAACAAAGGCATTCTCTCCAAAGGATACGTCCACGAATTTCTTGATAGTCAAACCACTTTCGCTCAAGGTTGTGACTCCTCCTCTAGCTGATTCAGTAATTCCCTGGCCCGTTCCGCCACCGACGTCTCCCGGTAAATCCGCAAAATCGTGCGGCAACGGCTTTCCGCCAGTTTAACTTGTTCACGCTGCACCTGTTGCCGGGCCTCAAGGTACAGCGCCAACGCCCGTTGTTGCGCCCGCTGATCAGACCGCATAGCCAGCTTATGACGAACATCCGACTGCCCCTCCAGTGCGCGCCGCTTCACACGCGCTTTTCGCCCAAGCCGCGATCTGCCGTAATCCCGCTCGATTGTTCGCAACAAATCCACTGCGTCAACCTTTCGCTCAGCGGCAATCAATTTGCCCGCCTCCGCCAACCGTTCCCAACCGGGGGCTTCGATTTTGTTCAACACTCGCCGGGCACTTTCCACTAACCTGGATTCATGCCAACGGGATTGCCCTATTATATCTTCCAATGGTTTCGCTCTGCAGCATAGATCCCCATCCTCCAAAGAACGTTCAATCGCTTCACGAGCACGATTCGCACAAACATTAAAAAACCAGCCCAATGCTTTCCGGGCCGTTTTGCTATCCAATCGATGCCCAATCGGAGGTCGATAAATATTTACTTGACACCCGGCCGAACGCAACTTGCGCAATCCCTTTCGCATATGCTCATGGTTAATATCACGCATCCCCACGGCATAAAATACCGGCACCTCTCTCGCCTCACTTATTTCACTAACGGATAAATTTGGCGGCAAATAATTCGCCAACGCCGCCACCGCCGTGACCGGCCAGTGCTCCATATAAACCATGTAAAAACTCATAGCCCCACCGGCAGAAAACCCGGTCAAAAGAACCCGTTCCCGATCAAAGGTCCAACGCTCACACAGATCGTCCCACATGGCCTGCAGCATTCCCACGTCCCCGCTGCGCCAACCTTGACCCATCCCCTGCGGCGCCGCCAAAATCA
>CAZMVS010000391.1:0-3377 GCA_964569525.1 uncultured Planctomycetales bacterium | reverse complement strand
GGATCCGGAATCGAGGAGCGAAGCGGATCCGGAAGGTGATGCGCGAAACCTGCTGCCGCCGATTTGTGGTAATGGTGCCGGCCAAATGTTGGCAGTGGGCCTGATGACTTTAGTGATGATGCGATTTGTCGGTCGGCGACGTCGGTTCTCAATGGATTGAAAAAATCAGGTGCAAACATGGGCGGGTAATTGTTGAGCGTAATTACCCGCCTTTACTTTGCGCCACGTATAGCAAGACTATTTGGAAATATTTACTCTTCGCGGTTTTAACGAAGATAACATAAACCAAGCCAATACTTTCGGTGATTACGTCGCCTGTGCTTGGGGGCGAAGGTCATGCTTTGAAAACGTTTTTCTTTGATCCCTTGACGTCCTTGGTAGCGTTGCGGGTATCCACGACAAGGGGCGCGTTGTTAATGATCATTTCGTAATCGTAATCATCGTGATCGGTGGCGATCAGGACACAGTCATATTTTTTCAATACAGCGGGGCTCAGGGGAACGGATTTCATGCGCAGATCGTGTTCCCGCTGTTTATGGGTGGATAGGATGTAGGGATCGTTGTAATCCACCTTGGCACCCGCTTCACGGAGCAGTTCGATCAGTTCAATGGAAGGTGATTCGCGCACATCGTCAACGTTTTTCTTGTAGGCCAATCCGAGTACGAGAATCTTTGAACCATTGATCGGTTTTTTGTGAGTGTTCAAGGCTTGGGCGACGTGCTCGACGACGTATTCGGGCATGAACGTATTGATTTCGCCGGCCAGCTCGATGAAACGAGTGGTCAGTCCGTATTGGCGGGCCCGCCAGGTCAAATAGAAAGGATCGATGGGGATGCAATGGCCGCCGAGTCCCGGTCCGGGATAAAAGGCCTGATAGCCGAAAGGCTTGGTTTTAGCGGCGTTGATAACTTCCCAAACATCGATGCCCATGCGTTCGAAGAGCATTTTGAGTTCGTTAACCATGGCGATGTTAACGCTGCGATATACGTTTTCCACAATTTTGGCGGCCTCGGCCACTTCGCAACTATTTACCGGGACGATGGACTTGATGGCGGCCCGATAGAGAGCGACAGCAACTTTGAGGCTTTTGCGATCATATCCGCCGACCAATTTTGGAATAGTTTCGGTGGTGAAATCGATGCGGCCGGGATCTTCACGTTCGGGAGAGTAAGCAAGGAAGAAATCTTTTCCCGCTTTGAGGCCGCTGGTTTCCAGAATAGGTTTCATCAGCTCGGACGTAGTGCCCGGATAGGTGGTACTCTCCAGTGTAACCAGTTGGCCAGGTTGCAGGTTTTTCGCCACGCTTTGGCAGGTATTTTCGACGTAGCTCATATCCGGATCGCGCATGCGTGACAGAGGCGTGGGGACGCAGATGATCAGGGCGTCGCAGCTGCGCAGTTTGCGAGTGTTATCGGTCGCCTCGAACAGCTTACTGTCACGAAGATTCTTGATAACTTCATTAGGAATATGACGGATGTAGCTTTTGCCGGCGTTGAGTTTTTTGACTTTTTGTTGATCGACGTCGAAACCAAGGGTGCGAAAGCCGGCGGCACAGAAAGTCCGAGCCAAAGGCAAACCGACGTAACCCATGCCGAGAATAGCCACTTTGGCTTCTTTGTTTTTGATTTTTTGGAGAAGAATTTTGTCGGGCAAAGGAAGCTCCTTTTGGAAAGGAAAGCAAGGTTATCGGTATTTCCACGACCGAAAATGTTAAATTAATTAACGCAAGTGGCAAGTGTCGCCGAATCCTAACTTCATCGGTTCTGGCAAATGTATCGGCGGAATCGGTGATTCGCTATAATGTTGTGTTGAATTCGTTTCAGTGCGATTGCTGAGGAGTCGTTCATGGAGATTACCCTTTCCTGTCCGGATATCACACAGGCGGAACGAGACGCGGTGAACGCAGTGATGCAGACGCCGACGCTGGCTTTGGGCCCGCAGATGGTTGAATTCGAGCGCCTGGTTGCGGATTACGTGGGTAGCCGCTACGCGGTGGCGGTGAACAGCGGGACCAGTGCGTTGCATCTTTGCCTGCGGGGCATGGGGATCGGCGACGGGGACGAGGTAATCACCACGCCGTTTTCTTTTATAGCGTCGGCCAACTGTATTTTGTTCGAGCGAGGTCGCCCGGTTTTTGCGGATATCGATCCAGGGACGTGGAATATCGATCCGGGACGTATCGAGGCAGCGATTACGGACAAGACACGGGGCATCGTGGCGGTGGACGTTTTCGGCCAGCCGGCGGACATGGATTCTATTCGACAAATTGCGGAGCGGCATCATCTGCGTTTGCTGGAGGATAGCTGCGAGGCATTGGGCGCTCGGTACAAGGGTCGAGCGGCAGGCACGTTGGGCGATGCGGGCTTTTTTGGTTTTTATCCGAACAAGCAGGTGACCACCGGCGAAGGTGGGATCATGGTGACAGATGAGCAGGAATTGGCGGAGTTGGCGGTTTCCATGCGGAACCAGGGTCGGGATGCGAACGCTGGTTGGTTGGCCCATGCCCGGTTGGGGTATAACTTTCGGTTGAGCGAAGTGAACGCGGCGTTGGGTGTGGCCCAGATGAAACGGATCAAGGAGATTCTGGCCAATCGGTCGCGAGTGGCGGAGTATTACCAGGCGCGGCTGGCGGATGAGCAACGCGTTTCCATGCAAGAGATTCCGCCGGAGTGCGACATGAGTTGGTTCGTGATGGTGGTGCGTTTGAACGATGATTACACCCGGGAGGACCGGGATCGTATTCTGACGAGCCTGCGGGAAAAAGGTATTCAATGCAGTAATTATTTCACGCCCATTCATTTGCAGCCCTTTTACGTGGAGCAGTTCGGATATAAGCGGGGGGATTTTCCGATTTGTGAAGCGCTTTCCGATCGGACGGTGGCCTTGCCGTTCCACGGGCTATTGACGGAAGAGCAGGTGGACACGGTCTGCCGGGAGTTTCGCAGCTTGTTGTAAGGCATGCATAGGATTTGAAGTTCATCGGGCATATCCGTTGAAGATGATACGTTTTTAATACGACGATTTTTATTTGCTCTGTTGGCTGGCACGCCTATTTTTATTCCATTCTTGTGTAAATTTATACGTGGATTATCGGTTGCCATGCGAGAAGGTTTTCGCTCAGCGGGTAGTTTTGAGTGCGCGAAAATGGGTTCTATATGGGTTTCAAATGGGTTTGTTTTCGTTCCTCCTTTTAGGGTTAATATTAATGCATGATCTTGCAATATATGTGGTTATAGGCGTTTTTGAAATGGGTTTGTTTTGTGGAGAAAGAGAGGCATAGGGCATAAGGCATAAGGGGGGGGGAAAGGCATAATCCCGAGTCCCGGCGCGCCGGGAGGGCGGCTGCGCCGGGCATAGGGCAGAATCCCGATTGGAT
>CAZMVS010000390.1:0-8442 GCA_964569525.1 uncultured Planctomycetales bacterium | reverse complement strand
CGTTGGTCCAGTTTTCCCAATGTGGCCGGGGGCGGCGTCGCTGGGTTCTTTTTGAGGTGGTTTTTCTTCTTGTTCGTGTTTTCTTTTTTGCAGCCACTGTATAAAAGCCAATTCGTTTCTCTGCTTGAAAAGATTGCGCGCTATCCACGACATTTGCGGATTAGAACGAATTTCCGCGTATATGATGAATTCGACGGGTTGACTTTCCCGCCGAGTAGTTATGATCGGTGCGGCATGTGTTGTCGTTATCTTAACCGTCACATTCAGCCTATGCGAAGACGTTCAAATGCACAAGTGAAATACGGCTTATTTCCATGGTTGGATTAGAGTATTCCTTTGGTCGAAGGGATGCTGGTTTCGCGAGGGTCATATTCGACGGCCATGCGCAATGCCTTGCCGAAAGCTTTGCATAGTGCTTCGGCGATGTGATGATTGTTGCTTCCATAGGGTACGCTGACGTGGAGATTCATGCGTGTGTTCTGGGCCACTGCCCGCAGGAACTCTTCGATCAGTTGCACGTCGAAACGGCCGATTTTGGAACCGCGATACTTGACCTTGTACACCGTGGCCGCTCGGCCGGACAGATCCACCGCTACCTGGGCCAAGGCCTCCTCCATGGGGAGCATGAAAAAGCCATACCGGCGAATAGCTTTTTTATCGCCCAGTGTGCGGTCGAGGGCTTGACCCAGGCAGATGCCCACGTCTTCGACGGTATGGTGGTCATCGACATGGTAATCCCCGTGGGCCTTTATCTCAAGGTCGAAAAGCCCATGCCTGCCGATGTGGTCGAGCATGTGGTCGAAAAATCCCACCCCGGTATCAACCGCGACCTTTCCCGTGCCGTCCAGATTCAATGTCAGCTCGATCTTTGTTTCCTTGGTCGAGCGGCGGATGGTGGTTTTGCGCTGTTTGGCGACGGTTGATCGGCGACGGGTTTGTTTTTTGCGACTTTTCGAAGAGGCGGTTTTTTTGCTCACTTGACCAGTTCCTTCAGGGCGGACAATAGGGCGTTATTTTGTTGTGGTGTGCCCACAGTGATGCGCAGACGATCATCCAAACCGGGGCTGTTGAAGTATCGGACGAGAATTCCACGGTCCTTGAGCGATTCATATAATTCGCCGGCCGACGGCTGGGCAGCGCGGGCAAACAGAAAATTCGACTGGCTGGGCAGGGCGGGCAGGCCGATTTTTTCCAATTCTGCGGCCAAACGGGTGCGTTCATCGATCACTTTCTGCCGGGTGTGCCTGTGATAATCCTGGTCGGCCAGGGCGGCAGAGGCGGCGGCGATGGCCACGGCATCCACGTTATAGCTGTCTTTAACCTTGCACAGCCCATCGATCAGGCGGGGGTGGCCAACGGCAAAGCCGAAGCGCATGCCGGCCAGCGAGTAGCCTTTTGACATAGTCCTCATGACCAATACGTTCGGCCGGTTTTTGGCTAGTTCCATGCAGTTGCCTTCGGCGAAATCGACGTAGGCTTCGTCCACGCAGAGCATTCCGTCCAGTGCGTCGGCCAAGCGGCCCACTTCCTCCGCGGGGATCAAGGTGCCAGTTGGGGCGTTGGGATTGGCCAAATAGGTGACCCGCCCGCGGGCTTGGACCAGTTCATCGAAAGGCAGGGAATAATCCGGTCGCCAGGGGATTTCCCGAACAATGGAGGCCTGGATGGCGGCCAGCACGGCGTAAAGCGTGTAGGTTGGCGTGGGATAGACTAAGGCGGCCTCCGGTCCGCTGAAGGCCCGGACGGTCATGTTCAAAATATCATCCATGCCGTTGCCGCAGATGACCTGTTCCGGCTGGATACCGAAGATTTCAGCGGCTGTTTGCCGGAAGGGATCGCCCAGTGGATGGGGATAGCGGCGAAGTTGTTCACTGCTGACACCGGCAATCGCTTCCATGACCTTCGGCGAAGGGGGGTATGGATTTTCATTGGTATTCAGCTTGATAACCGAAGGATCGGTGGGTTGTTCACCCGGGGTGTAGCCGGCCAACGCTTCAATATGTTTGCGGAGATAAGGCATTTTTTTATTGAGTGCTTTTGGTGAATGTGTTCGATTTAGGTCTCCGATTTTTCGATTCGAATGACCGCCGATCGAGCATGGGCGTCAAGATGTTCGGCGCGTCCTACAGCGTCGATGGCTTTGGCGTCCGCGGCCAATGCGTCGCGTGTATATTCGATCATGCTGGAACCGCGGAGAAAACTCAAGGAAGACAATCCGCTCCAGAAGCGGGCGGTTCCGCCGGTGGGCAGGGTATGAGACGGGCCGGCCAGGTAATCACCGGCGGCTTCCGGGGTGTAATGACCAAGGAAAATGGCCCCGGCGGAATCGATCTGCTCGGCTAATTCGCGGGGATTTTGCGTTTCGATTTGCAGGTGTTCGGGCGCGATATGCTCGGCCAATTCGGCTGCCTCCTTTTGGTCCCTTACGATCACGATAGCACTTAGTTCTTTTAACCAGCTATTAGCGGTCTGGCCGGTGGATAGTTCGTCCGCCTGTTTTTCCAACTCCGCTAATACTTTGTCCACCAGATCCGGCTGATCAGTAAGCAGGATGGAGGAACCGGGATTATGTTCAGCCTGGGCGAGCATGTCCGCAGCCACGAACTCGGGTCGGGCTGAGGCATCGGCGATAATGACCACTTCCGTGGTGGCGGCGAACATGTCGATATCAACGATGCCGTACAAATAGCGTTTGGCTAACTGCACGTAAATCCCGCCCGGGCCGACGATTTTATCCACCTTTGCAATACGCTCGGTTCCCAGGGCCAACGCACTGACCGCCTGGGCGCCGCCCATGCGATAAACTTCCTTAATACCCAGTTCGCCGGCCACTGCGAGGATAGTGGGGTGTATGTCCCCATTGTGTCGGGGCGGGGCGACCAGGGCGATTTCTTTGACACCGGCGGCCTGAGCAGGCACCGCCGAGTGAATCACCGAGGAAAACAGTGGGGCGGCAGCGCCGGGCACGCACACTCCGACACGTTTGACGGGGCGAACACGTAAGGCCAACGAGCGACCTTCAATCTCCAGGGGCTTAGCGGCGGTGAGCAAGGAGGCCTGAAAGCGGCGGACGGCGGCGATGGCTTGTCGCATAGATTCCAGAAGTTCCGGATCGGTGTTTTGCCGGGCCTGTTCGATTTTTTCGGCGGGAACGAGGATCTGTTCCGGGGGGATATCAGCCTGGTCCACCCGGTTGGTAATTTCAGAGACCGCCACATCTCCACGGCGGCGGACGTCCTGGATGATATCGCGTACGGTTTGGCTTTCCGGACTATCGTCCAAGATCAGGTTGTCCAACAGCAGTGGTTTGCGGAGTTGATCCAAGGCAGCTATGGCATCCTGCTTGGAGGATTGAATTACCTGTATCTCTACCATTTAGTATCCGTCCTTCCGGGAGAGTAGCCTTTTTTACGAATTTGCAGAATTATTATAAAAGGCAGGAGAAAAAATGACCAGTTACGGGGGAACTGGCATGGTCCAATTGATATCGCACCAGGCGCGTAGGTGAGCAGATGTTATCCGGAGAAATTGCAGAGGTATTTTGTGGCTGATCCGCCTTGAGGCATGGCTGAGAAAAGTTTATTCCTGTTGGCCTGAATCTTCCGGCAAATATTCGAAACTGGGTAGCACAGTGACCGAACCAGAGAGCTTATCCACCAATACAATTTCTAAAACTCGTTCTATCAGTCGTCTGGTGATTAGAGAATTGCCTTTTCGTTCTTTATGGAGCACGGTGGTTTGGTCTCCGATGATGATTTTGACGCCGGGATAAATAATTTTGCTGATTTCTAAACAGGCTTCTTTGCTATTTTTTGGGCTTTTCTCGGCGAATAGCTGTTTTTTGACTTCCTCCTGCTCTTTGATTGCGTTTTCTAACTCATCGGCTTGGTACATCAGTTCGGTGGCGCGTTCCCGTTGTTGAGGCGTGAGTTGCTTGAGTAAGTTCATGAGCGGCTGGACTTTCTGGCGGATTTTTTCGACGGTCTCGCGTTTTTTGCAGATGTTTTCATCGATTCGTCGGCATTCTGCAAAGACTTGTGGATCCAAGCCGATAGCGATTTCCGTTTTGACGTTAGCTTCGTTACCCAGCTCTTTTACGACGCCACCTTCCCGGGCGTAACTATACCCGCCGATCAGAGCTCCGTTGGGAACACGGAGATATGAATTGGTATGTAGTTGGCAATTCATAACCTCCCGTTCAATATTGATGTCACTCTCGGCATAGACGTAGGCATGTTCACAAAACTTGCTGAATACTTCACCTTGGGCTTCAACCCGCCGATCGAATTCGGAAATAATCCCGCCGTTGACGATGATATCTGTGCCAGCTTTGACGTCGGCGGCCTCGATGGTGCCTCGCACAGTAATACTCTTGTCTGACTCCACGTTGAAGGCTTCCCTTACCGTGCCGTTAATCAGCACGTCATTGGGTGCCTTGATGTTGCCGGTGGAGAAGTCCACGTCTTCCTTGATTTCCACAACTTCGACCACGGAAACGTTGCGGCGATTTACGTGTACTTTGCCCGCCGTAGTGGCGGTTATGGTTTGTCCGTCATCGGCTAGCTGGACGTTTTCGCCTAAGATGATGCTATCTTTTGCTTTTTTAGCGGAGATCGCCTGCCCGAATACATCCGCGCCGTTTTGCGGAGGTTTTTCCGGAATGAGGGTGCCGATGGCTTCCCCTTCTGCAACGGTTAAGATCTTGCTTTGGTAAAAATCAACCCGTTCATTGTCATCCGGTTTTTGCTGCTCCTCTTGTTCATTCTGCAAATATTCAAAGCGGGCGCCTTCGCCGTTAATGGGTTCTTGGCCTTCAGCCAACAGATATGGTTCACCGGTGAGCGTTTCTTCCGTTACTTCACTCACCACTTGTTTGATTCGCCGGGTGATCTCTTCCGTCTCCGGGATTTTTGCCTCTTCCAATGCGGATCGGATGGTCTCAGCGGTAAGGGAATCTGCATCCCCTTTCCCTACATAAAGCCAGGCCTGCATACGATTTTCAGAAATCGTAATTTTGACCTTTTGTTCCGTTTCTGTTGCGGCTTGGTTGCTGGGCATGGTTAGCATCCATTGAGTGAAATATTATCCGGCATGTTCTCTGCATCTCCTTGTGTGCATCGCATGAAGGGAATGCCGGTGTTTTGATAGATACCATCCGCCGAAAATATGAACCACGATACGGAGGTGTTGTATGAACACAGCCTACACTTGAACTTACACAAAAGGTATCGACGAGATAACAGCTGTGCTCAATCTTTAATTATTTGTTGAGTGGAGGCAAAAAAGTTGTAAGCACGGAAATGCCTGTATCACAATAAGTTATACTGCATTCCAATATTGCGGTAGAGAGCAGCGGTTTAGCGAAAAGCTGAATAGAATTTGCCTCGGCTTATGAAATGGACCGATAAGTAGCCTGTTTTTGGAGTGATAGAAAAGGGATTTGACTGAGGATACTGATTAGAATGTTGAAATAGGCAAGACTTTGGGGAAGTGGATATATTTTTGATAGGATTTCTTTTATGCCAGCGAGAGATAGCCCATGGCATGTCCTTCATGATCGACGATATCAAACAGTTGAAGGCACTTTTTGTGGTTATTGCTGCACATGGCGAGATGGTTCCGATAAACGCAGCGGGACTGCCTATCGTAAATCCAAACCGGCTGGTTAGCTTGATCGTACGTCTGGGCCAACTGGGCGAGGTTTTCCTGGGTTAAGCCAGTATTCTGTTGCGAAGCAGCGAACGCTTCCGAGCTGATACTGCTGACGTTTTGGCTCATGTTACCCTCGTTTTCTCTGTCATTCTCATAGAAAAAACCGGTTATTAGTTTATCGGATAGGTGCGGATCATTGCTTGAAACAGGTTGATCTCGCCTTTTGGATTGACAAGTTCTATTTGCATTATTTTGTTTGTAGCGGAAAACCAAGGAACTTGTCCGATAGAGGATTGCGAGTCGTGGCAAAGCAAAAATTCTTGTCAGCTTTGGCTATTGCTTACCGTCTCGGCCGATCAGCCACCAAATCCCGGCAGCCAGCCGAAAATATATGCCAACACCACACCCCCGATAATGATGCGATATATGGCAAAAGATGTGAATTTGTGGGACTGAATGAAGCGCATGAAGGCGGCGACGATAATCCATGCGAACACGAAAGACACCACAAAGCCGATGGCCAACAAGGTGATTTGTTCGGTGTGGATTTCATTCAGGTGTTTGAGCAGAGAGTATATTCCGGCCGCATACATAGTGGGTATGGCCAGGAAGAAGGAGAACTCCGCCGCTGCCGCCGGGGAAAGGCCCAAGAGCAAGGCTCCCATAATGGTCGCACCGGACCGCGAGGTGCCCGGGATCATGGCCAGGCATTGGGCGAACCCGATGAGAAGGGCTATCCTTAAAGAAATAGTACCGGCGTCGGTGATCCGTGGATGACGTACGTAGTATTCGATCAGCAGTATGAGTATTCCCCCAACGACCAGGGCGCCGGCCACCACTAACGGATTTTTCAGATATAACTCGATATAGTCCGCGGCGAGCAGGCCGATGATGGCAGCGGGAAGGAAAGCGACGAATAACTTGGTGAGAATATGTTCATACCAAGGCGTATTGGCAGGATGAAAGGTCAGCCGCCACAGGCGTCGCCAGAAATAAATGACCACCGCCAGGATTGCTCCTAATTGAATAAAAATATCGAAAGCCCCGTTCCAGAAGTGAAATCCGGCGTCACCTTCGTTGATGCCCAGCAAAGGCATGACGAGGATCATGTGTCCTGTACTGGAGACTGGTAAAAATTCGGTCAAGGCCTCGACAATTCCCAGAATAACTGCGCGAATAACGTCGCTCATGAATTTCCTTTTTTTAGCAATCCGTATCTAAGTCAATGGGTATGCCCCATTGTCAGAATCCCCACAGCCAGCGAAAAATGATTTGTCCTACGATGTTGGCATATATACCCGCAGCCAGGTCGTCGGCAACGATACCCCACCCGGCGGGGAGTTTTTCCAGCCAATTGGCAGGCGGGGGTTTGAAGACATCGAATAAACGGAACAGAAAAAACTGCACTGCAAATATTACCAGGACCTGCTGCCATCCGACCATAGGCAGGGCGACAAGGGCGATCCATTGGCCGGCGTATTCGTCCAAGACGACCATTCCCGGATCACCGGCTTTTTTGGCGGCGAAATTTTGAATTGCCCAGTTTCCCCAATATCCACAGCCAAGGGTACTTAACAGGGTAAAGACGACCATTATGATACTGAAGGTCGGCGATACCATGTCCATTCCAGCGAGTATTATCCAGCAAAGAAGGGCGATCGCGACCGCTCCGGCTGATCCAAAGGTCCCGGAGGCCACCGGGGCATACCCTAATCCCAGCCCGGTCATTGCCCACCGCCGCATCAGGCCTCCTCCGTCGGTTTTTGAAATAAAACGTGTCGGGCTGACCATATATAGGTCAGCATGGAAAGGACTGTTACCGCCACCGTCAAATAAAGCATAGTCAATCGGCCGGTCATGAACGTCGAGTCACCCAGAAAGGTATTGGGATGTCCCACGCTGACCAATATCCACATGGCGGTCACGGATTGCAGGATCATTTTGGCCTTCCCGTAGATGTTGGCCCCAAAGGATTGTCCGCCAGCTTCGGTTACGCTGCGTAGGCTGCTGACCAGTAGTTCCCGACTGAGGATGACTACTACCATCCAGACCGAAACGTCGGTAACGCTTACCCCGTTTTGATCGACAAAACCATTCCCGGCCAGAAAGGCAAACGTTCCGCAAACCAGGATTTTGTCTACGAAAGGATCCAGGATGCGGCCCAGGGAGGTTACTTGGTTGTGTTTGCGGGCCAGGTAACCGTCCAAGGCGTCGGATAATGCGGCTACGAGGAAGAGCACACTGGCGGTGTCGATCAGCCAGGTTTGTCCCTGCTGAACAGAGAACATTGCAAGACAGGCGAACAATATGGCCGCCAGTAGCAATCGGATGATCGTAATCTGGTTGGGTAGGTTAATTTTCATACTGACTGTATTTGCGAAGGCTCCGATTTCTTGGTCCGTACATCGGCCGACCCTGGCTTTAACGAACAGTCAGCTTAGCGTCCGAGGGGCGGGTGATCAAATCGTAACCGTCCGCTTCCTCGCAGGTAACGGTGAGAAATTGTCCCTGCTGGATTTTGTTGGAGAGAATATAAGTGACGCCGTCCACTTCCGGGGCCTGGCCGGCATGTCGGCCGATAAATTGATCCTCGGCCACTTGTTCATCCACCACTACCTCGAATGATCGGCCTTGGAATTGCCGAGCCTGAGCGAAGGCGATTTCCTGTTGGGCGGCCATCAGAGCGTCGGCCCGTTCTTGTTTGAGCTGTTCGGGGAGTTGGTTTTTCATTCGGCCGGCGGGCGTATCGGGTTCTTGGGAGAAGGGGAATACGCCTACCGCGGAGAATTG
>CAZMVS010000389.1:0-24790 GCA_964569525.1 uncultured Planctomycetales bacterium | reverse complement strand
CGGGGCAAGGGCAATAAAAGGATCGGACAATTGGCGGGGCAGCCAATGCCGGGATTGGGGCCAGATTTGTCGGCGGGCGCTAAGCCAGGCATTAAGCTGGTCTTGTTTTAAACGATATTGAAAAGGCCCCTGATGATGGACCAGGGCGGTTCCGAACGTATCCAAAGTCCCCAACAAGTCGTTGCGGATTTTTTGAAGCTTCCTTTTTCCCGTTATCGAGACCGGTTGGTACCAGGGAGGAATGGCCTGGAACAGCATCCAGCCGATAGCGCAACTGGCCAATATCAGCGTTACCAGCCCTGTGGCGCCCCAAAAATACCATCGCCTCCGGCGTTGATTTTTCATGGTCAACGGCCTACCCTGCAAAGGACCTGCTGTCAAGTACGTATAGGTTTTCCGGCAAGAAATCGGATGATTTTTGATTGGCATGGGGTGCTGGCGTTAAGGGATGATTTTTTTTATACTATGGAGTTCTCCCCGCAGGAAGGCATGGATGGTTCATGCCGCGGGGTGAAGGGTGTTTTAAAAGGGGATGGTCGTCGCTTTTAGTACGGCAAAAGGCGATCTTCCATCTCGTATTTACATTTTGTGAAGCGGAAAATTTGAATGGTAGATCATAATCTGATTAACACAATCCAAGGTGACAAAGAACAATTCGAACAAGAGATAGCGGAGTTTTTTGGAGAGCAGCACAACGACGATGCCCTAGCCTCCGTTGTCGATCAAACCATCGGAAATTTCAAACCGGGATCCATACTTAAAGGGAAAGTGGTTGGCAAGGTCTCCGACCAGATCGTGATCGATGTTGGCCTGAAGAGCGAAGGCATTGTGCCCCTCGACGAGTGGGACGACAAGGATGCCGTGGACGTGGGCGATACGGTGGACGTCTGGTTGGAGAGTGTGGAATCCGACAGCGGCCTCGTGCTGCTCAGTAAGCGCAAGGCCGACCGAATTCTCAACTGGCAGCGCATCGTGGAAACCGCCAGCGAAGGGGACGAAGTCAAGGGCCGCGTGATGCGTAAAATCAAAGGCGGCCTGTTGGTCGATATTGGGGTGCCGGTATTCCTGCCCGCCAGCCAGGTGGATATCCGTCGTCCCGGCGACATCGGCGAATACATAGGCCGGGATATCGAAGCCAAAATTCTCAAGATTGATACTGAACGGCGGAACATTGTTATCAGCCGCCGTAAACATATCGAGGAAAAACGCCAGGCCGCCAAGGAGAATATCCTGAAAGACATCGAGGTGGACCAGGTCCGCAAGGGCGTGGTTAAAAACCTGGCCGATTTCGGCGCTTTTGTGGATCTGGGCGGAATCGACGGCCTGCTGCACATTACCGACATGAGTTGGGACCGGGTGAACCATCCTTCCGAGCTGCTGCGCATCGATCAGGAGGTCGAGGTTAAGGTGCTCAGCGTGGATAAGGAAAAAGAAAAGATAGCCCTGGGCATGAAGCAAATGACCGAGAATCCTTGGGCGAAAATCGAAGAGATTTACCCGGTGGGTTCTCACACCAAGGGCGAAGTGGTCAACATTACCAATTATGGCGCTTTTGTGAAGCTTCAGCCGGGTGTGGAAGGGCTGGTCCATATTTCCGAAATGAGCTGGACCCGCCGGATCAACCATCCTTCGGAGATCGTCAGCCTGGGTGACGAGGTCGAGGTGGTGGTCTTGGATATTAACAAGAACAAGCAGGAAATCAGCCTGGGTATGAAGCAGATCGAGACCAATCCATGGGTTCGGGTTGCTGACAAGTATCCTCCGAACACGATAATTGAAGGAACGGTCCGCAATCTGACGAATTACGGGGCCTTCGTCGAGATCGAAGAAGGGGTGGACGGCCTGCTGCACGTGTCGGACATGAGCTGGACCAAGAAGATCAGCCATCCCTCCGAAGTGCTCAAGAAGGGGGATACGGTCAAGTGTGTGGTATTGGCCGTTGACCAGGAAAAGATGCGCGTCGCTTTGGGCACCAAGCAGTTGACCGAAGATCCTTGGGTCCAGGCCATTCCCAACACTTACATTCCCGGCCAGATCGTCAAGGGCAAGGTGACCAAGATTACCAACTTCGGCGTCTTTGTGGAGCTCGAACCTGATTTGGAGGGGTTACTGCACGTCAGCGAATTGGCAGATCATAAGGTGGAAGACCCGCACCTGGAGGTGAAGGTCGGCGATGAAATCGAAGTGAAGATCCTTCGTGTGGATCCACAGGATCGTAAGATCGGCCTGAGTAAAAAACGGGCGGAATGGGCTACGGAGGACGGTACCGAAGCGGCGGCTTCCGGCAAGCCCAAGGCGCGTCGGGGCGGATTACACGGTCCGGGTGAGGATTCAACCGATCTGATCAGTGAGTATCCCCTCCGTAATCAGCCTCAAGAGGAGGCCGGGGAATCCACCGAACAGGAGTCTGCGCCTGAAACCGAACAGAAGCCTGTATCTGAAACTGAACAGGCCGTTGTGGACGATGAACAGCAGGGTAGTGAGGATCAGCAGGCTTCTGGTTCAGAAGAGGGTCAGGAAACGGATAAACAAGAGTAGCGCCTGTGCCGATGAATATCGGCCAGGGCTTACCGTCGGGGGTCCAGGGGTTTTGATATGCGCCCCTTCGGCATTGCTTGGACAAATGCGCGAGGAAGGTCCAGGTATGATCATCTGATCGGACCGATAAAATAGATCAGAGATTTTTTCCAGGCGCAAGGAGGGCTGACCCATCGCTGTCGAAACTGGACTACAGTCTTATCTGAAGCAAATCGATCAGGCTCCACTGTTGACCGCCGAGGAAGAGCGGCAGTTAGGAGGGGCTATCCAGTATGCTAATAAAGCCTCCGAACTGTTCCGCGAGCGAAAAATTACCCTCGAAGAAAAAGAAGAAGTCGAACGCAAGGCCGCCGCGGCCAGGGACCGCATGATCTTGGCTAATCTGCGCCTGGTGGTAAACATTGCCAAAAATTACCTCAATCGCGGCCTGTCCCTGGCGGACTTGGTTGAGGAGGGGAATATCGGGCTGCTTCGTGGAGTAGAGGGCTATGATCCTTCCAAGGAAACCCGGTTTAGTACTTATGCTTCCTGGTGGATTAAACAGGCTATTAAACGGGCCTTGATCAATACCGTGCAGCCGGTACATATTCCCGCTTACATGGTGGCTATGATTGCAGATTGGAAAAAGGCCGCCGCCCGGTTGGAAAATAAATTGGGCCGCCAACCCTCAATGCAGGAGATGGCCGAATATATGAACCTTTCCGAGCGAAAGGTGCGTATTATTCGCCGGGCGGTGAAAGCTTTCAGTGCCCCTACTCAGTCTTCCGGTTCAGGGGATTCTTTTGGCTTGACCGAGATGTTGGCTGACCATCGTCTCCCCTCTCCCGAAGAGGCTGCCTTCAGCAATGCGGAATCCGAAGTGGTACAACACCTCCTGGGACGCATTGACGAGCGGGAGGCGGATATTCTGCGTATGCGCTACGGCCTGGGCGAACAGGAGCCCATGACACTCAAAGAAATCGGTGCCCGCATCGGGCTGACCCGCGAACGAGTTCGACAGTTAGAACGCGATGCCCTCCGCAAGCTTAAAGAGGCTCTTGAAGCCATGTGATTGCCCATAACCGGTTGGAGCCATTTCCGAGGCGGTCATGAAACTTTCCCAATTAATTTCTTGCAGACTGGTTCTATTACTTATACTGGTTTTGATGTTATCGGCCGGACAGGGCTGCCCCGGCGGTTCTTCGGGGAACGGGGGAACACCGGGAGGGATAACGCCGCCTGACGACAATGATGATGGAGATGATCCGGAATCTCCGTCAGTGAGCCGCCGCACTGTAACGACTGTTTTTGACGTTGAGAATGAGCAACTCGTTCGTCTTAGTGACGATTCTCTCTGGCGGGTATCCGTGGGGGCCAAACCCGGATTAGAAGAAGGTGATGAGGTGGAGGTCAGCACCTTTTTCCTGACTGACGTGGAAACCGATGAGCAATATAACGCTACCCGCTTGGGGCTTGTCGTTTCCAGTACTTTTATCTCCAGTATTACGCCGGTGGCAGATCAAATCGAACTTGTCAACGGAACCACATGGGAAATTTTCGCCAACGGTCAGTCCACGGTGTCCTTCTGGCTGCCGGCGGATCGCGTTCTTGTAGCGGAAGCACAAGACGGCGGGGACCTATTGATTCACGCCGTTACCGGAGAAGTTGTCCAGGCAATCCGTCTTTGATACATATTAAACGTTCTAAATTTCCGATATCCGGGTTTACTAACGGATTTGATTCGCTTTGCATTATTGCCGGGCGGGCATGGTATTTTCTTGCGTAAGATTCAATACAAAACTTCGGCCGGAATCCTGGGATTATTGCTGTTGGTGGGTTTAGCGACGACTGGCGGCGTAAAGTTATGGTTCAGCCTTGATAAGCCTCCGGCTCGCAGCAGCACCGGTGCTCAGCCGGCCGATGCCGATGGGAAATATGTTTCCCTTTGGAAGCCTTTATTCAAAGGCATCGAAGCCTGCCGAGCATGGACTGATCATCCCCGGTTAATGAAGATATACGCTGTGCGCATCGATCTGCATGAACCGTCCATACGTTTTCTGGTTACTCCGTCCAACGGAAAAGCTCCCAAGGATTGTGCGGCCCGTACAACTTCGCAATTTCTTCACGAGTTCGGCTGCCAGGCGGCGATTAATGGTTCAGTTTTCAGCGGACCTTTTGATAAGCAGGGAGACGATCCCCTGGACGTATTAGGCTTGTCCCTGTCACGCGGTGAGGTGTATTCGCCCCCGAATTGTTACGATGCCTTGTTGATCGACAAAAATAATCATCCCCGTATTGATCCATCACCGGTGGATCCGAAAAACGCGTATAACGGTTTAAGTGGCTTTTACGTTTTGCTTTGTGACGGGGAAAACAAGGGCGATGACGAAAGCATGCATCCCCGTTCCGTGGTGGGGATCAGCAGGGACTATCGTTACCTGCTGCTGATGGTTATTGATGGTCGGCAGGGAGGGTACAGCGAAAGCGCGACTACCGCGGAGGCGGCTGAGTGGGCGCGCCTGCTGGGTGCTTATAACGCTTTGAACCTGGACGGGGGCGGAAGCACAACGCTGGTGGTTGAAGGGGCGGATGGCCGGCCTGAAGTCTTGAATCGCCCCAGCGGCCAATATGAACGCCGCGTGGCCAACCACTTGGGCGTCTATGCAGATCCCCTGGATTAATCCGGTCGGATGGCAACGCTTTTCAATTTGCCTCATACTGAGAGTCATCTGCTGCTCCATTTGCCCGTATTGGTTTTGATAAATGCGCCTGCCACGCTCATCGGCAAGGGGTTTTATTATTTCTGCATTTACTTGCAATGCGGTTATAATGCCGACCACCAGTTTGATCAAAGCGGTCCATTCGGACGCTGGTGAACGGGATTTTGATGGATGCATTCTTGATTTACGAAGAATCCGCGCGGGGAGCAGAAGATGAAAAAGGCGATCATTTCAGCGGCGGTTTTGGGCATAATGGTATTTTTATTGGGGCAGGGGTGTCCCGGTCCCGCTCTTCCTCCGCCGGTAGTTGATGCCGGCCCGGACCAGAATATCGATCTGGGAAGCGTTGTTGATCTTGAAGTCTCCGTCGAAGATGGCCGGGAACCTTTCGTCTATCAGTGGGAGCAAATTGGCGGTCCGGAAGCGATTATTACCAGCCCGTCAGCTTCCGCCACGCAGGTTTATATCAACACTCCGGGAACTGCTACTTTCCGCGTCACCGTGCAGGATGCCAACAACAACAGCGATTCGGACGAGGTCAGCGTAACCGTGCAGTCGCTTGATCCGGGCAGTTTCACCGTGGAAGCGGGGGCTAATCAGACGGTGAATCCCGGGGAGGTTTTGAATTTTACCGCAGAGACCAGCAATGCGCCCGGCGAGGTGGTCTTTCAATGGAGTCTCGAATTTGGGGGGGCGAGTCTTGCAAATACCTCTCAAGCTACGGTGACCGCGACTGCCCCCACCAGTAGCGGCGATTCTGTCTTACGGGTTCAGGCAATCAGCGATGAAGGAACCGCTAGCGATTTCGTTTTTCTTAAACTCCGCGAGGCTTTAAGTGTTGTTCTCGACGAATCGGAAGTTACCGTGGAGTTGGGCGAGGTGGCTTCCCTCGACGCATTGGCTTCCGGCGGGCAGGCTCCCTATACCTTTGAGTGGATCCAGACCGGTGGTGTTTCCGCCGAGACTCAAGAAAGCTCCACCAGCACTAGTTCGACCCTTAGCATTACGCTTACTGAAGCCGGACAGGCTACCTTTCGGGTGACCGCCATTGACAGCCTGGACAATACTGCCGATGCCCAAGGCATGGTGATCGCAACCGCTGATGATACGGATGACGATGATTTATTCGTTGATGCCGGCGATGATGTTACCGTTGATCTGGGTGATGCCGCTATTCTTGAAGGCACTGCTACCGGCGGAACGCCTCCGTATTCTTACCAATGGACCCAGCCAAGTGGTATAACGGCCATCATATACAATACCGCCGGCGCCTCCACGACTGTGATCACGAACGCAACCGGAGAAGCTGTTTTTCGCCTTACAGTGACCGATGCTGAAGGAGAAACCGACTCCGATGAAGTTACGGTCACCACTCAAAGTGGTGGAAGCGGTAATCTACAAGTCGATGCCGGTCAAGACCAAATTGTCAGCGGCAGTGTGCCGGTCAACCTTGCCGGTTCAGTGAGCGGAAACACCGGCCAGGTAAGCTATGCCTGGTCCTTGGTGGATTGGCCGGGAGCTCAACCTGTTGTTTCCTTCTCTTCTTCCGCCGCCGCTTCTACCCAGGTGATTTTCGCCAACCAACCCAATCCGGGTGATTACGTTTTCGAATTGACCGTAACAGAATTGGCCCCCGGCCTGAGCGCATCGGACCAAGTCACCGTCACGGTTTCGGACTAGTCTCTAAACATGCCTGAACAAAGACCGACACGATAAGCGTGCCCCGGCAATTATCGCTTTTGTTCCTTTACAACAGAACATTTAAGTTTTTTCTTAGCGGACGCATTGGAAAGGATTGTACCGTCTGAAGCTAGCAAAATGCGTTTCTATAATGCGATACGCAGATCTACATCCTTCGAGTATTGTTACAAAAAATTAAATTATGGAGTTTCTCTCCGGATTACCTTTACGGAATCACGCAGTCTGTGTCATAAAGAACGTTGGGTCCGCTTAAGCAACCATAGAAAATATCGAGGTCGTCGCTATCGATGTCCTCGTCTTGGTCAAGATCGCTGTCGTCACACCCGTCCGCCGGCGGGGTGATATTTTCCCCCGTGAGACAAACCTGGATATGCCCAAAGTCTGACTGATCGACGTCCCCATCCTCGTCGAAATCAGGGTACTTGAGTTCCACCGGGGTAAACATGCCCACGAAGCCGCCCCCATGCCGCATCCACAGGCTGAGTGAGCTATTTCCATATATCCTCTGTTCCGTACGCACAAATGACGGTGAAGAAGTATTGTCACCCAGCAGCACCGCGTCATAAGGTTGCTGACCAGCCAGGAACGTAAGATCCGCATTGAGCGAGTGGGAACTCGAGGCATTTCCGTTGATCGCGGATAAAAACCAGCGATTCCCTTTCCGCCGGGCCATCAAAGCCAACTCTCCGATTTCGCTCTGCGGCAACACCACCGTTTCGTCCCAACAAGTCGTTGATGCCTCGATCACATCCCGGGCGGGACTGGAAAGGTAACGAACCGGATCATCCGCCCAGTGCGTAACTGGCGAGGTCAATAAAAAGGCCATAGCCAATTGATGCGCATACGTCGTGCCCGCCAACCGCTCGTCCCAGAACGTCACCGGGGTATAGTCGGCATGGCCAGCCAACAGGCGGGTAAATGGTAAGGCGGCATTATGGTGAGGCGGTACCGCGCCCCAAATGTTGTATTCCAAACCTTTGACGCCTTCCCGTGTCATTTCGTGAGGATATTGGCGATCGTACCCCGTCGGTTTGTTGGCTCCGTGAAAATTGACCATGAGTTCGTAGTCGGCGGCATCGGCCAACGTATCTTCATACCATTGCATCATGGCCTGGCCTTCGTTGTTCATGAAATCAATCTTTACCCCAACGATGACCCGCTTACCCATATCGTTGTTCTTGCCTTGGATCCAACTGAAAAAGTCCACCCGCTCCTGGTGCGTGCTTAGACGGCTGGATTCTCGCCATAGCCAAACTCCGATTCCGCGATCACGGGCATACTGCAAAAGATTGTTGAAAGTGACGTCACCCCAAGTATCCCAGCCTTCATCCCAGAGCACGTATTCGAAGCCGAGCAATTCCGCGGCGTCTATGTAGTTGTCTTGATCACTGGCGTGCGTACCATAGGCCCACCAGGACCACAAGGATCGTCCCGGCTGAATCCAGCCCGCGTTGGCCAGTTCAGGAGCAGGATCCGGGTTGACGCTGTGCACAATCGTGGAATTAACCAGGTCGTTGAGTGTCGGGGCAGCCAGCGTGATCCGCCAAGGCGTGTAGTCTCCAGCCTGCATTTCCCACGTCATGCCCAAAAAGTAAGCCCGCATGTTACGGGTGCCGTTATATGGCTGGACCAATATGCCCGGATAGTTATATAAGGCCCCTTCAAGGATAACGGCATATCCGCCCGCATTGCCGTTGTCACTCGGAAGAATGCACGTTACTGGTGTCGTAACCCACATGGACAGTGGAACCGTGTTCGTGGTGAAGTCACCCTCGTAGATGGGGTATTTCGTTTGGTACCAAGCTTGGGTGCCGGCCGGAAGGGTCCAACTGGATCGCTCTCCATCGATTGTTCGGGTACCGCTGCCCAGAATTTGGTACCGATACGCAACTCCGTCATCATATGCCCGCCAGTGCATGATAAAAGAGGCGTCTCCTATGCCGCCGGATCGCGATACGGTTAAGGTGACTTTGTTGTAATGGTCGGTAGCTGTGGGTTTTACACCCCGAAAATCGTACGTGCGATTGACCTCTTCCGGTGGTGTGGCGGAAATCTCGCTGACCTCCGTGCCCAGATCTACCCCATCCACGGTGATCCCCAGGGGGGAGGGCTCCAGCACGGTCCCGCCCTGGCGGTTGAGTGCATATTGAAGCCGTGCTGTACCATCCACGGAAATGGTGGCCGATACGTTGCCGCTCGGACTTGTCAGGGTGACTTGGGCAGAACTTTGCTGACTGGGCAACAAAAATATCGAAACCAGGCAGAAAACAAACCACAGACTGAATTTTGGCCGATTTGCCACGAGGTTCCCCTTCCTCATGAGACCGAATATAAAATGGCTGGCTAACATAGGTTAAGTTTCGTTACGCCATGATGTTAATACTGAATGAACCTAATTCCATATTGTTTACTCATAATACACTTTCTTAGTAAGAACATACAGTAATGTCGGACTGAAAACCGGTTGGTAACAGCTGATATGAGGAAATTCTACCAATTAGCCGGTTTGCTTTGATTAGAAATTAAGCTTTTGCAAGCTATTTAAAAATTTGATGCTATATTTAAACCAATAGCGGCAAAGAGGGGTTTTTGTAAATTTTAAATTAAAAATTAATCCGGTTGGCTGTAGAAAATAAAGTCGGCTTAAGTTGCCTCTGGGAAAATAGTTATACACTGCCGATTCTATGTTTGGACTCTTGGCAAGCACTTATAATATCATTAAGATGGAAGTCCGAAATATAATAAGGGTAGAATAAAGAAAGGGGTTTTTGATACCCGCGCAAAGCAGCCTTGGTTTTTTAAACATTTTTCCGGTGAAGGAAAGGTCCCATAAAATGTCCCAAAACTCACATATGCAAAAGTCGAAGAATCGGGCTCGGTTTGGTTTTACATTGATCGAGGTCTTGGTGGTCGTTGCCATTATTGCCCTGCTGGTGGCCATCTTATTACCATCCCTCGCCCGGGCCCGAGACCAGGCCCAAACCACCTCCTGTGCCTCAAACATGCGGCAATTACATTACGGTTTTACCATGTACGCCCAAGACAACCAGGGACGTTACCCGGGCTCAACCCACGATTTTGGCTTGGACTGGCTGGGCTACGACAACGAAAATCGGGCTAATCCTGCTTTTGGTCATGGCCGCGCTCCCGAAGATGGTGTCATTTACAAGTATATGAGTGATCAAGCTAAGGCTTATACCTGCCCCGCCCATGCCAAGCCTCGCTGGGCATCGGAGGATTTCTGGTATTTCAGCTACAAGAGCCTCTCCATTATGTCCGGCGCCAAGGCCGAACAGGTAATCGCGGGCCATTATCCCGCTAAAAATTTCGACACTGACGACCACTGGGAGGATCCTGGCCATCCCATGGAATACTTGGATGCCACTCCCTTACTCGTTGAAGCACTTATTACTTTTCCTGAGCAGGCAGGTATCACAAGGTATGAAAACAGCTGGTGGTTGGGTAATATGTCCCTAGCCAATCGGCATCTGAAATCTTCCGGCCGGGTGGCGGTCTCTAATGTCGTTTACACGGATGGACATGTTGACGGCTTCAGGCTGCCTGGACTGCCGGAAAGCATCAAAAAAAAGGCTATCAACGAGGGCGGCTCTACTGATTTCCCGTCCAACGAGTATTTCCATGCAGACGCCCTTTGTGTCCAGAAACAGTCCGGCCAATGGGTGACCATGCGCTCTGGCAACTCGAACGAATCGCTATTCGGCTTTATCGGCTACGCACCGAATTCCGAAGTCGGCAAAACGTATTATCCGAAAAGTGGCAATACGCGGGATTTTGATCCGGTTTATCATATTGGACAATAAGTCCATTCCCGACATTCGGTTCTGAAAAATCTGTACGCATACAAGAAGCATCTTATCCCATTGGCGAGCGCTTAGGGGAATAGGAATTTCCGCTTCTTGTATTCCTGAATAATTTTGGACGACAAAGAAAAATAAGAGTATGTTCGTGCTTACGTTTTAATGTGTAGGTGTTGCTGATGCTTATAGATGAATTTACTAAAAACCTTAAAAATGCATTTACTTTAATTGAAGTCCTTGTTGTAGTGGCCATCATTGCTTTACTGGTGGCCATCTTATTACCTTCCCTTGCCCGGGCCCGGGACCAGGCTCAAACCGTGGCCTGCGCATCCAATATACATCAATTATTTTACGGATGGACTATGTACGCACAGGACAATAAAGATCGGTATCCAGGCTCAACTCATGACTTCGGAATGGACTGGCTCGGCTATGACAACGAGAACCGGGCTACCGGCTACGGCCATGGCCGCGCCCCCGAAGACGGCGTGATTTATAAATACATGAGTGATCAGTCCAAGGCTTACACATGCCCGGCTCATGACAAACCTAGTTGGGCGGGTGAGGAATTCTGGTACTACAGTTACAAAAATGTCGCGATTATGTCCGGGGCAAGAGCGGAGACGGTGATTGCCTCTCATTATCCACGAAAGAATTTCAGTACGCAGAATCACTGGAACACAACGGATCATCCGATGCAATACAAAGACGCTGTCCCTCTACTTGTTGAGTCCTTGATTACTTTTCCTGTTCGCCGTGGCAATACCAGATATGAAAACAGCTGGTGGAATGGAGGTGGCTTGGCGAATCGTCACTTGAGAGGATCAGCTCGGGTTGGAGTATCAAACGTTGTGCATACCGATGGGCATGTTGAAGGCTACAGGCTTCCCGGTTTGCCGCAAAATATAATCACCAAAGCAGTCAAGCACGGCAATGCCCCCGGGTTTTCGAGCAATAAATATTTTCATGGAAATTCAATCTGCATCAGGAAACTTTCCGGTCAATGGGTAACCACACGTTGCGCTAATGGCAACGAGGCTGCTTATGGAATCATGGACTTTGCGCCTCAATCTAATTCGGGAACAACGCATTATCCGGGAATGGTTTTTAATACGCGGGAATATTGGTATCGGAAACCGATCGATCGGCCTTTCTCTCGTGTTTATCACGTAAATGATTGAATAATTTTGTGAGTAATTCTTTTTGCTGAATTGTCGTAACAAAATCCGATGTGTTAAAACAAGCGATAAAATTGATATGCTATAATTACTCAGGTTGACAGCGAGTTTATTAAAATCGAAAATTGGGATTTTGATTCGCATACCTTTTAGAAGAGTATGATTTGAAATATAATGGTTTCCTAAAAACATTATCTAAAATTATCTAAGCAGCTTGAAAGTCGATAATGCAGCGTCACCATAGTAACAAAAAAGCCTTTACCTTGATCGAAGTCCTTGTAGTCGTGGCCATCATTGCTTTGCTGGTTGCCATCTTATTGCCCTCCCTGGCCCGGGCTCGGGATCAGGCCCAAACAACTGCTTGTGCATCAAACATGCGTCAGTTGTATTATGCTTTCACCATGTATACCCAGGATAATAGCGGTGTCTATCCCGGCTCAACGCACGATTTCGAGGAAGATTGGTTGGGTTATGACAACCAGAAAAAAAACGGAAACACCGGTCACGGGCATGCTCCCGAAGACGGAGTGATCTGGAAGTACATGAGCGGCCAATCCCGGGCCTATACTTGTCCTGCCCATCCGCCTCCCCGGTGGGCGGATCGCGACTACTGGTATTACAGCTATAAACTTTTTGGTGTGATGAGCGGGGCCAAGCCGGAGCAGGTTAACGGGTCCCATTATCCACGCAAAAATTTCGCCACCTCCGACCATTGGGAGTCGCCCGAGCATCCCATGGAATATTTGGGCTCGGTCCCCCTTCTGGCCGAATGCCTGGTGGCATATCCCAAGATCTCCGGCATAACCGCGTATGAAAATAGTTGGTGGGTTGGTGGTATGTCGTTGGCTAATCGGCATCTTAAGGGTTCTGCTCGCGTGGGGGTCTCCAATATGGTCTTTACCGATGGCCACACCGAAGGTTTTAGACTCCCCGGCCTTCCCGAAAATGTAAAAGCACAAATCCGAAACGGCCAGTATGATGCTTTTGATGGAAGTTCCAGTGGAGGCTGGTCGTCCAATGATTATTTTCATGCCAGTTCGCTTTGTCTTCATATGGGAAGCGGCAAATGGATTACCGCCCGTTCTCTACATCCGAGTTGGTCCAACTTCGGCTTCCTGGGCTTTGCCCCGTCGGCCGACGTGGGCGTGACGAAATATCCTTATGAACGAGTCAAAGGCGATATCAATGAGGATGATCCCTATTGGCATTGGACGCCCGTGCAACATCCGGGTGATTAGGAGGGGCTTGAATCTGTTTGCCGCCAGCCGGGTTGGATGAAAAAATAACCGGGCCTTACTCTAACGCGCCTGTTTACCATAACGGTTATTTTTTATGGAGAAGCTTCAACCAAATACCGACAGGGCGAACTTGTACTATATGCTGGGAATATCGCTTTATTTTTAAGGACTTCAGTTACAACTCTTTAACACATTATCACAAAACATCGGATTGGATTATTATCGATTGTTTCCTTGGACATTAAAGTGTAATATAATATTAGAGGTAGGGATCGTGGGTCTAAAGGTATAGTCGCTTTTATAGATATTTTCAGAGAGCATTTGCGCATCTCTCTGGAGTGCGATCATCGAAACTAGGAGCGACTGGTAAAGAACCAATCCAAAAGGCGCTTTGTTTGGGGGATCTAAAAATGGGCCATATCAAATCCATGCCCCGAAGGGCCGATCAGCGTGCGTTTACCTTAATTGAAGTGCTTGTGGTGGTGGCAATTATTGCCCTGCTGGTCGCCATCTTACTCCCCTCCCTGGCTCGTGCTCGGGATCAGGCCCGAACGATGGCGTGCCGGTCCAACTTGAAACAATTGTTTTATGGTTGGCATATGTATGCTCAGGATAACAACAATCGTTATCCGGGTTCCACCCACGATTTCGGTTACGATTGGCTGGGTTATGACAACCACGTTCTCAAAGAAGACGCTGCCGGTCATGCTCGTGCTCCTGAAGACGGAGCGATCTGGAAGTACATGAGCGGCCAAGCCAAGGCTTATTCCTGCCCCGCCGTAAGCCCTCCGCGTTGGGCCGATCCGGGATTCTGGTTTTACAGCTATAAAAACGTAGCTATGTTGGCCGGCGCCAAAGCCGAACAGGTCATCGGTGCTCATTATCCCCGGCAAAACTTTTTGACCGATGACCATTGGGACTCCACGGATCATCCCATGGAGTACCTCGATGCCGTCCCGCTTATCGTCGAACCTTTGATCGCGTTTCCAAGAACCGAGGAAACCAGTTATCAAAACGGATGGTGGATCGCTGGTATGGCTATGGCCAATCGGCACCTGAAGAGTTCCGGACGTGTAGCTACCTCTAATGTCGTCTTTACCGACGGTCATGCTGGCGGTTTTACCCTACCCGGTCTGCCGGACAACATTAAGCAAAGAGCGGAAAACGGTGAGTATAAGTCGCAGGAAGGTGTCTATACATACGGCGGTGTTGATCATAACGAATTCTTCCACGCCAACGCAATGTGTATCCAAACCCGTACCGGAAAATGGATAAGCATGCGTTCCATTAATCCTAACTGCAATGCTTATAACTTCCTTAGGATTGCCCCATCGGCCGAGTTGGGCCAAACTTTGTACCCCCCGGATTCCTATTGCGGAGCTCCGGGCGAAACTCATAATCCTTGGACATGGGATGCCTTGAATCATATCGGCGGCTAAGAAAAAGTGGCAACCGTATCTGGCCCGTCCGGGATTTGAACAAAAACGCGTATGCACATCACCAGGAAAAATAATCCTGGCGCATTATTAGCTTTTACCCTCATCGAGGTCTTGGTAGTAGTAGCCATTATTGCTATCTTGGTGGCTATTCTTCTACCCTCCTTGTCCCGGGCCCGTGACCAGGCGTGGACCGTGTCCTGCCGCTCAAATATACACGCCTTACTCGTGGCATTTACCTGTTATGCCCACGACAATGACGGACGTTTCCCCGGCTCCCGCCATGATTTCGGCTCCGATTGGCTGGGATGGCACAATCCTCGCGAAGGCGTTCCCGAAACCGAGTTTGGCCTTGGCGGTCGTCAACCCCAGGACGGGACCATTTACAGGTACGTGGATCATCAAAAACACGTCTATACTTGCCCGACCGACCGGGCCAATCACATGGAAAAACCCGAATCCGATTGGTTCCACAGTTATACCTTTAACGCCATGCTCACCGGTTGCCGGCCGGAAATAGCCCATGCCGCCCATTATCCCACCCGCGATTTCGACCGGAACGATCACACTCATGACATGGAATCCTTTGTCAGCGTGCCTCTGCTGATCGAGGCCTATTTCGACCGCCGACGCGATCCTCTCGTCACCCGCCACAATCCCGGCTGGTTTATCGATCACCACACCTTGGCCAATCGGCACCTCCGACAGAGCGAAACATTGGCCGTCTCCAATATCGGTTACATCGACGGTAGCGTCGGTTCTGTGCTGCTACCTGGCCTCCCCGAACGATTAAGGCCTGAACTGCGGGAAGATCCCCCCGTCGACGACTACAGCGATATCTTCTTCGCCGAGTCCATGTGCGTCCGCACCCGCATGGGCCGCTGGGTTACTATGCGCAGCTGCTCGCCCAGCGTCAGCGCCTACGGCTTTCTATACTTTGCCTCGCCCGCCTCCGCCAACCTCAACGTCTATCCCCCGCAAAATGTCGAATTCCTCGAATGGCCCAACGACGGCTGGCAATGGAAACAGCCCAACGGTACCTATCATTACCCCTACCACGGCGTAACCCATATCAGCAATCAATAAACGCCCGTTTTCCCGAACTTTCCACTTTTCCCGCCGCCCATTGTGCGTTAGCATATCCCCATTATGAAAGCATCAATTGGCATCGACGTGGGAACAACCTCCATTTGTGGCGTAGCTGTCTCGGCCGCCGGCGAACTGGTCGCTTCGGTGGAATATCCAAACGATTCCGCCCTGAACAATTTACCCCCGGGCCGCTCCGAACAGGATCCGCAAAAAATTTACTCCCGAGTGCTGGAGGTATTGAAAGACCTCCAAAAACGCGTGGACGAGCCGGCCTGTATCGGCCTGACCGGCCAGATGCACGGCATGCTCTGCGTCGATGCCAAAAACCGGCCCCAAAGCCCCCTGATCAACTGGCAGGACGGTCGCTGCCTTGAACAAACACCCGACGGCGAAACCTGGATCCAACAGATGCTCAACCGTGCCGGCCAACAGGCTTGGCAACCGTGCGGTTGTCAACCCGCCGGCGGTTTTATGGGCAGTACCCTCTATTGGCTGACCCGGAAAAATGCCTTGCCCGCAAATACCGCACGCGTTACTTTTATTCACGACTGGATCGCCGGTCTGTTGATCGACCAACTCCCCGTAACCGATCCCAGCAACGCGGGCAGCGCCGGCATATTCGATCTCGCCCAACTCCGCTGGCACGAACAGCTCATCAAAGATCTCGACTTACCCGGGGATTTGTTACCTTCCGTCCACGAGTCCGGCGAGGTGATCGGCACCTTGTCCGAAGCCATGGCCCGTGAAACCGACTTGCCTGTTGGTCTGCCGATATGCAATGCCATCGGTGACAACCAGGCCAGTGTACTTGGTGCCGTCGCCGATGTGGATCGGACTCTCCTTTTGAACCTCGGCACCGGCGGCCAGATCAGTTGGGCGGTCCCCGAATTTATCCGTGTCCCCGAAATGGAAACCCGTTACCTGCCCTGCAATCGCTACATGCTTGTCGGGGCCAGCCTCTGCGGCGGGGGAGCTTTCGCCTGGCTCAATGACGTGGTCACCAGTTGGCTGCGAACTTTCAATATCCAGGTCGATCGCGAGGAAACCTACGAAAAAATGGTCAAACTTGCTTCAATGGCCCCGTCTGGTGCTAACGGCCTCAATGCTCGGACCACCTTTGCCGGCAAACGCACCGATCCCAATCTTCGCGGGGCGATCGAAAACATTTCCCTTGGCAATTTCACCCTTGACAACGTAGCCCGCGCTGTTCTGGAAGGAATTGTGGAAGAGTTGTGCGCGTACTACAACGCTGCCGGTGATAAAGCCGCCGGCCGACATGAAAACGTCGTTGCCTCAGGTAACGCCGTCCGCAAGAACACCCTTCTCCGTGAAATCATCGGGCGACGCTTGAACATGCCCGTCCTGGTACCCTGCCATCGCGAAGAAGCCGCCGGTGGCGCCGCCTTGCTTGCCGGGGTAACCGTCGGTCTCTGGCCTGATCTCGACCATGCGGGTAAATGCGTTCAATATCTTCCAATTGATGCGCACAACGAATAAGACCATACCGCTGCCTGAACAGTATGAAAAAAAACTGCCGAGGGTTGAATGCTCTTTGAACGTCAAGGGTTTTTACGAAAAAATGTAATCCTGGAAAGATTGAGCTTTTACTCACTTTGCGATAAGGTTGACCCATGCCTGAAACGGAAAAAACACAAAGCTCGATCATGTTAGACATTGTTCCCTGCCCGCTATGCGATAGTGACAACCATCGCCCGGAACGGGTGGTAAATGGTTACCAACTCGTCCGGTGTAGGGATTGCGATATGGTGTTCGTTAACCCTCAACCGTCCCATGAATCGATTGCCGCCGGTTACAATGCTCAAAATGGGACGAGCGACGTCATCGGCGGTCCGGGTAACAAACTGGATTTCTACCGTCAATGGTTCAGCGAGCAGGATCGGCAACGCTGGCGAAACAACTTGCGGCATATGGCCCATCTCAATAGGGGCAAAGGTCGCTTGCTTGAGTATGGCTGCGGACCCGCGTTTGTAGGTCAATTGGCCGCTGATGAAGGATGGAAAGTCGAGGCAATTGATATCGGCGAGTGGATCAAAGGCCTTGCCGACCAGCGAAGTTTCCCTTTGCACGTCGGAAACCTTTGTGAACAAAATTGGCCCGACGGGCGGTTCGACGCCGTCTATGCCCAGGATATTCTCGAACATCTCCAGCGGCCGTTGGACGAATTGAAAGAATTAGCTCGGCTGCTTCGACCGGGGGGCGTCCTCTATTTCCACGTGCCAAACTATGCCTCGCTGACCATCAAATTTGGGGTTTCCCGTTTCGCCTACAACGAACCCTTGGGCCACTTGAACTATTTCACCCCACGCACGCTTTCCGCCATGTTACAAAAAGCCGGCTTCGCACGAATCAAATGCCATTCTGACCATCTCGAGTACCAGGATTTCTTTTCTCGCGAGGCCTTCGATTATGAATCTTTTGAAAACGATATTCAGAACGCCGGCCGCCCGACGCCGGGCTTGGTTTGGTCATTTGCGCGGGGACTGATCAACATACCGCTCAACCTGTTTTGCTGCGGAACATACCTCTGGGGCTTTGCCGCTCGACAGTAATCCGGTAATTGCATTTCAAGAAAAGCAGTAGTGGGGGGGGGACGCCACATGAGATCTATCTGAAATCGTTACGAAAACTATGCCGAATGAATGATTTCCTTTTTTCGTTTGCCTTTTAACCAGTCATCCCGACTGACGGGATCGTCCATCTCCTGATTCCCTGCATCGTCGTTCCGTGTGCCACTGTTTCTCGAACAGTGTTTTCCGAGTCCGGCTTTCATCAGGAGTGCTTTACACTGTGCCGACATCGACGCCGCTTTGGATACTTTGGAGTGCGGTGGCTGTGACACCGCTTTTCCTCCGATTGCGAAAAGAAACGATATGAAGTGACCAACCTTTCCTAAGCGATTTAGTCACGGCTACAAGAAAACTCACCCCTTGAAAACGATACCTACGCCACCCTGCTTTGGACTGTGCCGACCTTGTTTTACTTTTTGTCATTTCAAACGAGGAAAAACCATCTCTGATTGTTTTGATCGAAGTGAGAAATCTTAGAACCTCACGGTGTGTTTTATTTCGAGTGGAGAGCAAAATGCAGACAAGGCATTTTAATTCGTAAGGAGAAATCTCAAACTCTGTTTTGTACTGCGCGGGCCGTGTGTAACTGATTGTCATTTCGAGCGAAGATTAAAATGCGTTAAGCATTTTAATCATAGGGAGAAATATTAAATCCTCTTTAATCCTTGATATTTCACGACGTTTGTCATTCAAGCCCCTGGAAGGAGCGGCTCCGCAAGATAGGGAAAACTCGGAACGCCTTAACTTTATTAACCACTAATTTCGTCATTTTCGATCGGCATAAGCAAAATGAGGAATACCTATAAATAGAAGGTGTTAAGAAAAAATTACCAGCATGGTAGGGCATGTCCGGCCCGCCTTATGTTCGGTCTCCAATTGCTTAAAAATGACATTGTGTTAGTCCGCACTGCACCTCCGTTCCGAGTTCCTCCTCCCAAACGAAACACCGGGCGTGTTGTCGGTATGACGTGGAGAGCAGGACAAATGTTTCGTTCAGGGAAGGTGTATTATGCGTATGTGCAATATGGTCGAACCAATTTCCGGGAATCGCCGGCGCCAAAGAAATGCGTTTCACAATTCAAACCTGTTATCAAATCTTACCAGCCGTCAGAATCATTCGGAACACCGTGCGTGTTCTCAAATAGAATTTGTGATGCGATTATCAAATAAGCCCACCCCTGCCCCCGCCGAAAAAACATTACAAAACAAAGCCATTCCAAAAACGCCTGTAAACCTTTTCAAAAAAAGGGTTTACAATAATAATACACCCTAAAAGGAGGTGTGAAAACAAACCCATTTTGAACCCATTTATACCCATGTTTGGAGGGCTTGCATCCATTTTATGCGCTGTTTGTCTATCTCCCTGCGCAGCTTGGGCGAACCGTTTGTTATTCCGCATGACCAGGTGGCTGAGGTGAACTATGGCGATTTACTTTCCGCTTTCGGCAAAGGCCAATGCTTCGATGGCGTCCGCGCGGATTCCATATAATTTAAAAGTTCCTGGACAACTTCCGGATGCTCCGCCGCGACGTTGTGTGCCTCTCCAATGTCCCTGCTCAAATCGTATAGCTCCATCGGCTTATCGATCCCATTCTGCACCGCTTTCCACTTGCCCCGCCGGGCGGACCGATCAAAACCCCGCTCGTGAAATTCCCAGTACAAATAACGCCTATCGAAATCCTGCTTACCGCCCCGCAACGTGGGCACAATATTCAAACCGTCGATATCCCCCGTCACCTCTACGCCCGCCAACGACGCCGCCGTTGGCAAAAAGTCGGCAAAGCACCAGACAAGATCACTCGTTTTGCCTGCCGGCACTTTCCCCGGCCAGCGCACCATCATGGGCATACGGATACCGCCTTCATAAAGGTCCCGCTTGATGCCCTGCAGCGGACCGTTGGAATCGAAGAAATGCGGATCATTACCACCCTCCGCGTGCGGCCCATTGTCCGAGGTGAAGAAAATGATCGTCTCCTTGTCCAACTTCAACGTCTTGAGCAAATCCACAATCTCCCCCACACCCGTATCCAGCCGACTGATCATCGCCGCCAATCCCTTTTGGGGCTCAGGCCAATCCTTGTCCGCGTATTGGCCGAGATCCGGTACCTCCATCCCATGTCGGTCAACAAGGTGCGATTCGTTGTTGGCATGTGGAATGGTCATCGCCAAATACAGAAAGAACGGCTTATGACTCGATCGCTTGATGAACTCCTTTGCTTCGTTAATGAACAAGTCATTCGAATACGTTTTGCGCACCGTGGCGGCACCGGCCAACTTACTGCCCGGATAATATTTCACCTTGTTATCCAGGTGTACTTTCTCATCATTTCGCCACAGGAATTCCGGGTAATAGTTATGGGCATGAACCTGGCTGAGATAGCCGAAGAAGTAATCGAAGCCCTGTTTGTTCGGATGCCCGGTGGTTCCCGCACGTCCCAGTCCCCACTTGCCGATAATAGCGGTGGCGTAGCCGGCCTTTTGCAATACTTCCGCCACGGTTTGATCCTTGCTCTGCAAGGCCACGCCGGCGTTGCCGCGAATGCGACAATGGCCGGTGTGCAAACCGGTCATCAAAACACACCGCGACGGTGCACACACCGTCGAGCCGGCATAACAATCGGTAAAACGCATGCCTTCAGCCGCCAGGCGATCAAGGTGCGGCGTTTTGATCCGCTCCTGCCCGTAACAGCCCAGGTCACCGTAACCAAGATCGTCAGCCAGGATGAAGATGATGTTCGGCTTGTGTCTGTCCACCGGCTTCTCCTTGGCCGAAAGAATAGCGGGCAAACAAAAGCTCCAACATGTAATTACAACAATATATAATATATGCCGCTTCATTGTAATCAACCTCGATGGTTTAGTCGTTGTAATGAATAGTATGCGATTATTGTGCGCTCATTCTTTTGTAATTGTTTGTGTTTGCGGATCGGGCTTCAAACTCACTGCCGCCACTACGATTACAAGTGTACCACTCAAGGCACAGATCGTCACGACCCAGTGCAGCCAGAGGCGTTGTTGCCGCCGCTGAAGGTATTGTTCCTTCACCTCGGCCAAGTGTTGTTCCAATTGTTCCTGGCTAAGTTCAATACCCGGCTGAGTTACTGGGCGGTTATAGTACTCCTGGATGGCCTGTTGTTTGACCCACGACCAGGAGCCGGGCGGCTGAACCATCCATTGCGGCCAGGTGACCGAAAACGTCGCCACGATCAACAGCAATACCAATCCCGGCACGAACCGCCGCCATACAAGCGCCGCCGTTATCAGGAACGGTATCACCAACAATATGTATCGCTCATGCACACGGGTGGGCAGCATAATCGCCGCCAGCAAAGTAAATACGGCCCAGGGCAGCAGGCCGGTGAGTTTGTTTCGCCACCGATACCACAGCCAGGCGAAACCGGCGACCAACGCGATGCCCAAAAGTTCCTTGCCCCAGTAAGCTTTGGTCAGGCCGAAGATGCGATCGCGGGCATAGGCCGAATCGGTGATCAACAAATCGAGGTACCAGATGTTGAAAGCCTTCAAGGTGGTCAGAGTGGTGTAAGCGCGAAAGAGGTTGTATTCGTAACTGATCCTCCACCAGGCCAATCCGCCGGTCAAGGTAAATGGCAAGGTGACAAGGGCGAACACGACTGCGGCGGTGAACAGGCCGACGAAGGTTCGTTTCGACGGCCAGGCGAGAACAATCGCCAATCCCCATATAGGTATGAACACGGCGGCTTGTGGTTTGAGGCCGGCCATGATGCCGTAGAGCACGCCGGCGAGCAGCCAGCGGCGTTGAAGCATGGCGTACAACATCCATACGGCAGGGGCCAGGGCGACGCTGTCCATTTGGCCCCACATGACCGAGTCCCACCACAGAGGCGGTATCAACAAGGTAGAAATATACGCCCAGCGCGCAGCGCGCCCTTGTCGATAGAGCGCAACGATGGCGGCGACGCCGGCGGCGAGGATGAGGTCGGCGATGATAGCCCAGATACAGAAGGCGGTTTTGGAGGCGGTGGTGTTGATCAGACCGTCATTACTGAGGGCCTTGAAGGCGTGTCCGCTGAGGTGAAGTAGATACACGGACAAAGGCGGATAGTTGCAGACGGTGTTGTAGCGGGCGGGGCGTTTGTGCCATTGGTTGTCTTTGTATTCCCAGCCGATACGCTTTTCTGGTTTTTGGTGGTATATAGTGGTTATTCCCTGCTCAGCGGAATGCAGACCCCACAGGGAGAAGAGTTCATGATCGTCGGTGTAGGTGAAATACGTACTGACGGGCAGGAGGACGACGCGAAGAGCCAGACCAACGAGGGTGGCAATCAACCAGAAGCGCAGATGGGGGTTTGTTTTGGAGGTGAGTTCAGGGCGGGTCGTTTCGGTCGGGGTGGTCATGGTTATGGATGTTGTTTTAGGTTCGCCCGGTGACAAGGTACAAGGTTCAGCGGTTTGTCTTTGCCGGCTGCCTGGTCGCCCAGGATCTAAACGCCGGTTAAGGATAGCGGATGGATTTGGGCTTGGCCAGCGGGGGGTGTTATAGAGGTAGGCGGGCGGATCATTGGCAGCGTCGTATGGTTTTGTCGTGGCGGTGCGGATCATTGGTAATGTTGGATGGTCATTTTGCGGTGGGCGGTTGTTGTTCAGCTTGAGCTACAATGGGAAGTGCCGATTGTTTTGCCTGTAGGGGGTTTTGCACTTATGATCGTCGTTGCGAGATATTATTGACAGGGAGTGTGTTATGCGAGTGGTGTATTTCGGGTCCGGAGCGTTTGCGGTGCCGTCATTGCGCTGGCTGATCAACAGTCCGCATGAGATCGCGCTGGTGGTGACCCAGCCGGATCGTCCGGCGGGCCGGGGTAAGAAGACGACGCCGACGGCGGTGGCGGCCAAGGCGGCGGAACACGGCCTGGACGTGGCGCGTTTCGCCAATGCCAATGAGCCGTCGTTTGTTCAGCGGTTGCGAGCGTTGAAGGCGGATTTCGGGATCACGGCGGCGTTTGGGCAGAAGATGAGTCGCGAGCTGCTGGATTCGTTCGGGCACGGTTGTTTTAACCTGCACGCGTCGCTGTTGCCCAAGTTTCGGGGAGCGGCTCCGATCCATCGGGCGATACTCGAAGGCGAGGAAAAGACGGGGGTGAGTACGTTTCGGATCGTGGAGAAGATGGACGCGGGGCCGATTCTGGTGCAGCGGCAGACGCAGATTGGGCCGGAGGAGACGGCCAGTGAGTTGCACGATCGGTTAGCGGGGATCGGTTGTGACGCGCTGGATGCGACGTTGCAACTTTTGGAAGAGGATCTGGATTGTCCGGGCGAGCCGCAGGATGAAACGAAGGTTACATATGCGCCGAAGTTAAAGAAGGAAGACGGGTACCTGCGGTTTGATGAGTCGGCGGAGGATATCGCCCGGCGATGTCGGGCCATGTGGTCGTGGCCAGGCGGGCATTGTCGATACGTTGCGGCGAGCGGCAAGGCGGTAGAGGTGACGCTGGCTTCGGTGACGCCGTTGCCGACGGAGGCGCAGGAAAACCCGGGGACGATTACGCAGACGCTGACCGTGGCGGCGGGCAAGGGCAGTTTGGAGATTCACAGTTTGAAGCCGGCGGGCAAGCGTTTGATGAGTTGGCAGGATTTTGTGAACGGTCGGCACGTCAAGCCGGGGGATCGTTTGGAGTCGATGCATCAGAAATGAGAGTCAGCGGTTTGAACGAGATGGGCAGATGGGCGTGACGATACGTTATGGAAGCAAGTGACACGGGGTGAAATTCAACAACGTTATTGAGCATCGCATTTTGAGCATTATGCGGGTTGGTTGATTATGTACTTTATAGTTTTTGCGGCATTCGCGATTGTGTTGAGTCTGCCGGCGGACGGCCCGCCGTGGATTGGCAAGATGTCGGGTGCGGTGACGTGGCTGGCGGTTGCGGGGCAGGTGATCGTGCCGCCACTGGTGGGGTGGGTATTTTCGCGGAGCGTGAAGAACAAGCTGGAGCGTGAGCCGGCGTGGCTTCCTTCGGCGCAGGCCCGGCTGAGTGCGGCGAGCAAGTTTATCAAGATTTTTTTGGTAGCGGGGTTGTTGACGACCAATTTTCTGACGGATTTCAGTTCCCGGGTGCGCGCGGTGGAATGGTTGAACGGCGTATGGGGGCTGGACGAGGTAGTGATCCTGGCCCCGTTTTTCGCGGCGATGATATTGGCGTGGGTGGTGTTGTATCCGTCGGACAAGGCGGTTCGGCAGGTGGGCTTGGAATTGCGTTTGTGGGCGTCGGTGCCGGCGCGGCCGGTGTGGAGGCTGGGTTCCTATCTGAATTTCATGATCCGCCAGCAGGTGTTGATTATCGCGCTGCCGATGCTGGTGATTGTGGTTGCGGATGATTTTGTTCGGTATTACGAGCGCGAGCTGCGGGAATGGAGCGGCTTGCCGTGGGCGCCGGAAGGCTTGTTGGTGGTGATCGCGAGTGGGATATTTCTTTTTGCCCCGGTGATGTTGCAGTACGTGTGGCAGACGCGGGTGTTGCCGGCGGGT
>CAZMVS010000388.1:0-17311 GCA_964569525.1 uncultured Planctomycetales bacterium | reverse complement strand
TCGTAGCGGTAGGTGGCCAGGGCGGTCAGGCCGGTGCCGGGATCGTAGGAGACCTCGGTGAGCTGGTTGTTGACGTCGTATTCGTATGCGAAGTGGTCGGCGTTGGTGTTGTCGTAGCCGTCGTCGTGGGAGAGGTTGCCGCGGTCGTCGTAGAGGACGCCCTGGTTGACGCTGTCGGCGGTGATCTGGGTGTATTCGTTGACGTCGTTGCTGGTGTAGCCGCGGGTGACGTTGTTCAGGACTTGGCAGTTGTTGCCGCGCTGGGTGATGTGATGCGGCATCTCCGGAATTACGATTCGTGCTATTCTGGGGATGAGAAAAGAGTTCATAAACGAGAGATATTGTCGAAAATAGGTGGCTGTCCCTCATATACTCCGAATGGCATGTTATTCTACGGTTGCATATCTCTTATTATGAGCCAAACCCAACCACATATTGTTACCAAGAAATATGATGCTACACATATAAAAACAAATATTGATAATCTTTTAGAGCGATTATATCTTATCATAAGATTACCTGGTAAAATCATAAACCAGATAAATATATGATATGGAACCCAGCCCAACCAGTAAATTAAATATAATAATGAGGAATTTATTTTTTCTTCATAATCTAATCTGTCGAATTCAGGAGCGAATATACCGAAACATATAAGGGGAATACCGATTGCTATAATAACCCAAAGAAATATTAAAAACAATCTATTTCTCTTATAGTTATTTGTTTTACTCATTTATCAAAAGCCATAAATTCAACAAATAATCAAAAGGTATTCCAAATCGAGAATTATACAATGGTTGAAATATTTAATTACATCGAAGCTATATTTTGGATAAGTATTGGAATTACTTATTTATATTTTGCAAATACAAAAACTAGTAAATTATATTTCTTTTTTGTTGCATTAACATTTATAACATTTGGTATTTCAGATATAGTAGAAGCCAACACCGGGGCTTGGTGGAAACCTTTATGGTTATTCTTTTGGAAAGCCATATGTTTAATCAGCTTTATTATTTTAATTATAGTATATTATACTAGTATATTAAAAACAAAGTATAAGAAATAGCGTCCTGATTATTTACATATTTTCTGAAAACACTCTTTTGGCGGTTTTGCGTCTAATCCCTTAGTTATATTTTTCCATGACCAATGCCAACAGTTAAAATACAGCAATGAGTATCCTGGCGGATTTATACGTTGTCTTAATAGTTCAATGTACATTTTCTTGTCAGCCCATGGTGTACTATTATATTTATGGATGGATGTAACAGTATCGGGCTCGGGTATCATTGATTTTGAATATTTAATACTACCCGGACCATAAACAAGACAAAATCCAATACCGACACCATAATGGTAATCTGCGCGGAAATCAAAGCGATGTTGCCAAGGATATTTTCGCCAACAACACTTTCTTTTATCCCAATACCAATCATCAACCAATATATATGTATGTACGCCCTCTATAATATACCTATCTAATCCTTTAGGATCTAAACTAATCGTTGGTTTAGAAGATACATACTGATATAAATGCGCGCCATCACCATATTGCATGACAACTTCTAGTTTGCCCTGTGGTGGATTGACTTGTGTGCCGTTCGGATCTCGTTGTAGCCATCTGCCGTGTTTGGGGTCGTAGGTGCGGTTGCGGTTGTCCTGGAGGCGTTTGAAGTAGGGGTCGTTACCGGTGAGTTGATCGTCGGCGTCGAGGGTGTCGGTCAGACGGCCGGTGAACAGGAAGGGGTTGTCCAGGGTGCTATAAGTCAGTTCCGGCGGGCTGGAGACTGATGTCTCCTCAAATTACGGTCATCGCTGTCGGCGTCGCCATCCATATCAAGGTCGAGGAAGACATAAGACGCGGCTTGGCCGTAGTTGTTTTCCATGAAGTCGGTATCGGTGGCATCCACGTCGCCGTCGCGGTCGAAGTCGCCGGCGGGCCAATCGAAGACGTCGGCCGATCCGTAGGTGTCGTAGGTGCAGGCTTCGACGAGATTGCCGTTGGCGGCGGCCAGGCCGGCCACGGAGTAGAGTTCCTGATGGAGGTAGTAGTAGTCCCGGCCGTCGGTGCCGGCCAGGTCGCGCATGACCACGCGTTCGTCGATGTATTGTCGGCCGTTGACGTAGGCGCGTTGGACGGTGCCGTTGGCGTCGGTTTCGGCGATGACGTTGTTGCCGTCGTACACGTATTGGGTGAGGAAAGCTTTAAAGTTCGGTAAATTCAAAAGAATACCTTTTTAGAGTTAAGCCGGGCCGAGGCCGGTCTACCTGTCCCTATTTTCCGCTATTTTACCCTTGCTAACTCACGCCAATTCACCCGGCTTTATTTAATCCCAAGAAGATATACATATCTGTCAAATATAAAGCAAACAATTCTATAAAAAAAAGGGATATAATAAAAAATATGGCGGACGTTAAGATTTTAATGATATGCCAACTCGGATGTTTTATAATGTTGTGTAATATTGTTACAATAGAAAGGAGAATAAATATAATATTTGAAATCTTTAAAACACTGAAAACCTCAAAAAAAAACCAAATATTAAGCTTATTTATATTAAGCCAATGACTATCTGCAAGCATAATGATAAAAATACTAATAAATAAATCAAATATGCTTATTGTCAATATTACATTATATATTTTAACATATATACTTTTCATTAATTTACTTTTGTGAGAGTCTTTGTCGCTTGCCAACTCGGTGGCTAATGGGTGTTCCCTATTTATCCATCTGGTCTTGATTCGGTTCAAAGGTCCCAAGGCAGTTCGGGCTCGTTGTGCTCATCGAGGGCCCTCCGTCGGGTGTATTCGGGGTATTCCGGATCGGACCTTGTTCGTAACTGCATCCATTTCTTGTTGCCGTTGTAACCGCCGGGATCGCCTCAACCCCGCGCTTGCCCTCATGCCTGGAAAACAGTGCCAAGCGGTGCCAATTCCAGTCGCCAGAGCAATTATATAATGATCATATAAAAGTATTTTGGAACTGCAAGAGCCAAGGGAAAGAGGTTTGAGGATTTTATACCCACACATGCGATGGGTGGGCTTGTGTTTTGGAGGGGTGATCCAAAAAGGCGTCGTGGGCAGCGCGGTTCAAAGGGTTTAAGATTTCTCCTTACGAACAAAATGCCTTGGCGGCATTTCGTTCTCCACTCGAAATGACACGCTCGCGGTCGTTCGGACCCAAAGCGGCGTCGAGGCCGCCGCACTCCAAAGGGTTTAAGATTTCTCGCTGCGCTCGAAATGACAGGGCACGTTAGTCCGGCGCGCCGGGAGAAATGACGAAGGCTGTGCTCGAAATGCGTTTCACGAGCACCAGCGGTTGAGTCGAAATAAGGCCTGGTCACGGCCGGCAGGATCGATTTTGGCCCGGCGGACGGCGGATTCGAGGAGGGCGATGGAGCGATCGTAGTTATCGCGGTCCACCGGGTAGGGGTGGCCGTCTTTGCCGCCGTGGGCGTAGCTGAAGGTAGGGGGATCTTTAGGGTCCCATCGGCGGGTAAGGTCGCGGTGGCAAGCGGGGGTACCGTAAATCAATTCACCGATCAGGGCCAGGCTGCGAACTGTTTTGGGGCCGACGCCCTGAATGCCCAGCAAATTTTCGAAGTCGGTCGGTTGGCGTTCGTGGATGGTGCGCAGGATTTTAGACAGGCGGGCGGGATTCGTCGGCTTCGACGGCGACCATGTTGAGCAGGTTTTTTTCGTCGGCCGGCGGAGAGGCGACGGCGTTGTGCGGTTCGCAGACGAAGTCGCGGAGAGTGCTGCCCAGCCAATGGTAGCGGCGGGCATAGCGGTTGACTTCGTTCATGCCCTGTTGCACGACACACCAGTTTCCATTGTTAGCGAAGAAAAAGTGGTGGGTGTAGATTTGATAGTTATCCTGGACGGCGGCGCTGTCCACCTTGGCGGCCATTCGAGAGGAATAGATGAGGCGGTCGCCGGGCAGGGCATAACGGTCGGCCACGCGGGCGATCTGATCGGGCGTTTTGCGGGAAGCGCCGCCTTTGCCGCCGGCGACGTGGATGCCCAGGTCATTGCCCATGCGGCGATAGGCTTCGCCGATAGCCCCGCAGGTGACGGTGGTCAGGCCGCTGGAATGCCAGTCGAAGCCCAGAACACAGCCGAAGGCCTGAAACCACATAGGCTCAGACAGGCGGTTGAGCATTTCGCCGGGTCCGCGGTCTTCGACGATGAGCTGGATGATCGAGCCGGCCAGGCGATGCATTCGCTTGAACAGCCAGGGTGGGGCCTTTCCGCCGTGTAACGGTAAATGTGCAACTTGTCTGCGCATTGTTATGAAGGACTGTTTTTTATGATGTTTATCCGCCGATTGTGAAAGCCATTTCCTTATTCATTGTAAGCGAAATTTTGGCATGAGGTCAGGGGGTGTGGAAGACGTAGAAAGGCGTAGCGGTTGTTTAATAATGAAAAATATCGAAGTGGTTTAATTGGGGCTGATCGGAGTGGTTATTTCTTTTTTGTGGGGGTGGAAAATTTCTGAAAGGCCTGGGGTAGGAAATCGATAAGGTCGGAAGCGATGAGGGAGATTTGGCCGAGTTTTTTAGCGGCCAGGTCGCCGGCGAGGCCATGGAGATGTACACCGGTCACGGCGGCGTTGAAGGTGTCCATGCCCTGGCCGATTAATGAGCCGATGAGTCCGGACAAGACGTCGCCGCTACCGCCGGTGGCCATTCCGGGATTTCCGGTTTTGTTGACGTACAGGCGGTGGCCATCGGTGACCACGGTGCCGGCTCCTTTGAGTACGACGACCGGGGTGTATTCAGGTTCTTTGTGTTCGCTGCTCATCATGCGGGCGGTGCGTAGGGCGAAGCCTTCTCGGTCGGACTGGATATCGCGGGTGCTGGCGTTGTGCATGCGGGCGAGTTCGCCGGGATGGGGGGTGATCACGGTGCGAAAGTGATATTGATTATCCCAGCCGTCGGGGCGTTCGGGGCCGGATTTGGCGGTCAGGTTCAGGGCGTCGGCGTCGATGACGGCGGGGACCAGGGGGACGTTGCGAAAGGCGTTGATCAGTTCCCACATTTGTTGGCCATATTCGGCAGGTCCTGTACCGAGGCCGGGTCCGGTGACCAAAACGTCGGGAGCATTGCCGGCGGTGTCGAAGTAACCGAGGTCCTGGAATTTTTTGCGGGCGGCCACCGGATCGATTTGACCGGTAGGCGTTTGAGGCAGGGGGATACTAGTCGCACATGGGCACAGTGAGGCGACGGTCGGCTGGATTTTTTCAGGCACGGCAATGGTGACCAGGCCGGCTCCGCTACGCAGGGCGGAAAGACTTACCAGGCCGGGGGCCCCGATCATGCCCGCACTGCCGGCCAGGACGAGGACTCGGCCGAAATGCCCTTTGTGAGCTTCCGGCTTTCGTTGGAGAACCGGGGGAACCGTTTTGATTCGTTTCGGTTTTTCGTTTGCCTGGGCCATTGAATTATGCGCCATTGATTCTTAAAGAATGGAATTATGTGAAATAAAGGTACAGATTACCGGCCTTGTGGTCAATGGGAAAATCAGCCTTTCGATGAGCGTGGGGTGGGGCGTGATTTTCTAATTTGCTTCCTTTTAGGGGTTTCGGTGGTTTTTTGTCGGCCGGATTTTGATTTCCTGGCTGCTTTTTGTGTTTTGGATTGCGTGTCAGGAGGTTCAGCGGCCCGAGCGATGAGGGCGGCCATGTAGCCGGCTCCGAAGCCGTTGTCGATGTTGACGACAGCTACGCCGGCGGCACAACTGTTCAACATGGTCAGCAGGGGGGCGATGCCTTTGAAGCTGGCCCCATAGCCGACGCTGGTGGGGACGGCAATGACCGGGCAGGAGACCAGTCCACCGACCACGCTGGCCAGGGCGCCTTCCATGCCCGCGCAAACGACGATGGCCTTGGCCTCGGTGAGTTCCACGGAATGGGCCAGGAGGCGATGGATGCCGGCTACCCCTATGTCGTAAAACTGCCGGGTGGGTTGATCCATGATTTCGCAGGTTTCGCGAGCTTCTTCGGCTACGGGCAGATCGCTGGTTCCGGCACAGACAATGGCCACGAAATGCGGCGGGAGCGAGCGGGGTTTTTGTCGGCGGATGGTGATCGTGTGGGCGGTCTTGTTGTAACGGGCCTTGGGGAACTTGCGTTTGACAGCTTGGGCGACTTGGTCCGATGCTCGCGAGGCTAATATATTTCCACCGTCGGCCATTCGCCGCTTGATAATTTCCACCACTTGGGCGGTCTGTTTGCCTTCGCAGTATATGACTTCCGGAAAGCCGCAACGCAAGGAACGGTGGTGATCCACCTTGGCAAAGCCGATATCCTCAAAGGGCAGATGTTTCAGGGCTTTGACCGCCTGATCCACGGTTTGTCCGCCGGTTCTAATTTTGTCCAATAACTGGCGTAAAGCTTGTTCATCCATAGTGTGTACATGATAGGACGATTTTTCCGCCAATGCCACAGAGAAGCGAGCGAGGGGTTAGAATTGTTAAATTTACGGGAGCCGAGCAATTGGGCCGGGGGAGGGGTAATTAAATATTCCCTTTGAGCCGATAGTAAGAAACATGTCTTTGACCAGCGGTATTAGCGCGATGGTCCACAACGTCTACTTGTCGGTCGGCCGGTGCGGACAGGCCGATAACCATATGGGACAATCGGCGGCGAGTTTTATCGGTCGGGAGAGGCGGATCTTCTGGTTATTCATCGGGGTGTGGATTGTTAACGCTTTCGACTTGGGATTTACCCAATTAGCTTTTGAACAGGGGCTGCTGGAGGAACTGAATCCGCTGGCCTGTCATCTCCTGCCTCATGGATTAGGTGTTTTGCTGATTTACAAGTTTGTTTTGTTGGGGGCGGGAACACTTATCTTGTGGCATTATCGACGGTATCCATTGGCGGAGGCGGCCCTTTGGTTTTACGCGCTGTTTTGCGTGTTTCTTTCTGTGCAATGGCATCTTTTTTTTATAGAAGTTAATCCCTCCTGGTTGCAATTTCAATGGTGTCAGGGCGTTTTGCCCCATGGGCGATTTCCGGCGTTTGAATTTTCTTCATGAGCTTATGATTTGTTGACGGCATCTTTCTGCAGCGAGTTGGTGCGGTATGTTTCAGAGAGGGGTCTTGATGTCATAGGCTCGCAGGAGGCACCATTTTCGTTTGGCTTCGAACAGACCGAAACCGCCTACCAGCAGCATAATTACAGCGACAATCCATTGCCACCAGGTCGGCGGCCAGGCCAAGATGATCAGCAGGGTGGCGGCGATAACCAACAGCAATCCGCCGGTGCCGCGAATCAGTTGTCCTTTGCGTTCGATGTTCGGTTCCATGTCACATGTTCCTTTTGATGATGGACTTAATTTTCAATTAAACGCCCGGTTTTCGGGAGGGACAAGACGAATCTTTCATAAATTTAATCGGATGCACCGGCGCGTGCTTCCCAGGCTTGGTTGAGTTGAGACAATTCCTCGCGAAGGGCGTTCGCCTGTTCGCGCAAGGTTTTGGCTTGTTCGGCATCGCGATAGACGTCAGGGTTGGCGAATTGTTGCTCTATTTCGTCGAGTTGTTCTTCCTTTTCAATGATGGTTTCTTCCAGGCGATTGGTTGACCAGCGGGCGTAAGGTGATTCATCTTCTGCTTCTGAGGAGGATGACGATTTTTTGCGGGCTTGTTTGCGACGGGCTTGGCGGGCTTCAATTTTGGCCTGTTCGGCGGCGGCTTTGCGGGCGGCTTCTTCGCGGGCCAGCTTTTCTTCGTACGTGCTCCAGTTGCCTTCGAGAACCTCGTAGCGGCCGGGTTCCGGTAGGACCAGCAATTCGTTGATCACCCGATCCAGAAAATACCGGTCGTGACTGACCAGCAGGATAGCGCCTTCGTAGTTGATCAATGCTTCTTCCAGCACTTCCTTGCCGGGAATGTCCAGGTGATTGGTCGGCTCGTCAAGGATGAGCACCTGTGGGTTTTGCCAGACCAGTTTGGCGAGGGCAACCCGGCTTTGTTCACCGCCGGATAAGTCGCCCACGGTTTTGAACACGTCTTCGCCGGTAAACAGAAAACGGGCCAGAAACGAGCGGATCGTACCTTCCATGGGCCCGCGGTGGTCAGGTTCGATTTCCTCGATGATGGTATGCTCCGTGTTGAGGTCGGAAAGTTCCTGGTCGTAATAGCCAACCTGCAGATTTTCGAAGAGACGTATCTGTCCCGTATCGGGCTGTTCCCGTTGCATGGCCATTTTTAACAGGGTGGTCTTGCCCACGCCGTTGGGTCCGATGATGCCGATCTTCTGCCCGCGGCGGATTTCCAAATTAAAATCGTCAAAGAGAACCAGGTCGCCGTATGCTTTGCCCATGTGTTCGCAACGTAGGACCATTTCACCGCCACGCCGGGTAGGCGTAAAGTTAAGGGCCATATGGCGTTTTTTGGCATGCGGTTGATCGAGCACTTTGCCTTGTTTTTCCATTCGATCCAGATATCGCAGCCGACCACGGGACTGCTTGGCCCGGGACTTGTCCGCCTTGACCCGCTCGGCATATTCGCGTTGATGGCGAATCCATTCCTGTTGTTTTTCATATTCCCGTTGAGCGGTGAGTTCGCGGATGCGCTTGGCTTCGGCATAGTCGGAATAACTGCAGGGGTACACGTTGATTTTTTTGTGATCGAGGTCGGCGATTTTTTCGGCTACCTGATCAAGCAGATACCGGTCGTGAGAGACAATCACCGCGGCCCCGTGATAGTCAGCCAGGAAAATTTCCAGAAAGCGGGTGGCCTCGATGTCCAGATGGTTGGTCGGCTCGTCCAAAAGGAGCAGGTCAGCTTCCTGGAGCAGCAGCTTGGCCAAAGCGACGCGGCACTTCTGCCCGCCGGACAGAACGTCGATAGGCAGATCGTACTGGTCCGGCTGAAAGCCCAGTCCGCCGAGTACCTCTTTGACCAAAGTTTCATAGCGATACCCGCCGGCGGCTTCGAGGCGGTGATGTAATTCGTCGTATTCGGCCATCAGCTCTTCGCCTTGCTCCGAGTCGTGATGTTCAGCGATGAGGTGGCCGACCTCTGCCAGGCGTTGTTCCAGCCTTTGCACGTTTTCAAAGGAGCGGTTGACTTCCTCCAGTACGGTGGCGGAGCTGTCCAGTTGGGGTTCCTGGGGCAGGTAGGCGATCTGCAGGCCTCGGGAGCGGGTGACCTTGCCGATTTGCGGTTGCATTTCCCCCATGAGTAGGCGAAAGATAGTGGTCTTGCCCGAGCCGTTGGCCCCAACCAAACCCACCTTTTCGCCGCGCTGGATTTCCCAGTGGAGATCCTCCAGCACCACGGCGGGGCCGAAGCTGACGTAAATATCATGTAGTGCCGTAATTGCCATAACCGGATGATATGAAAATGGAGGGTCTTATGCCAATCTGTGCGTTTCAAAGATATTTTGTGTTTAATTTTTGAACGGAGACGAACGGAAAATGATCTTACTAAAGCTCTTTTCAATTTTCTGATTGACGCTTTGAGGGCAGAAGCCAATAGTACATAAAGGAAGGGCGATGCCGGATCGCCCGTAGGCCGGAGAGTTGTGATTGGGAGGCAGAACTATGCGTCAAATACTCGTGTTGCTGCTGGGAAGTGTGTTTTTGTTGATGTTTGTGTCGGCGGGGTGTGAGTCGATGCCGAAAGAAAAGGTCGGCGTGTTCGACAATGAGAAAATGGTGCTCACGGGCCAGACGGGGACGGTTTACTGCGACAAGTGTAAGCAAGACGTGCCTGCCGGTACGTGGTGTCCGAAATGCAACCGTATCGTGCTACCGGGGACGGTGCATTGTGACCAGTGCGGTAAAGATATACCGAAGGGTACCTACTGCCCAATCTGCAAGAAGTACGTGGGAGTGCCGAACGTGGCGTATTGTGAGACCTGCAAGCGCCCCTATAACGTTGAAGAAGGGTGTCCCGTTTGCGGCCATAAGTAAAAACGTGGGTACCGGGGATAAGGACAGATAAGGCATGGGTTTGCCCGGAGTGACCCATGCCTTTTTTGGCGATGTTTTCGTTGTGTGATTTCGTTGGAAATATCGGCACTGGAGAACTTATGTCGGCAGGTGAAGAAAAACAAAGGTTGATTCTTTTAACTGGGGCGAGTGGTTACGTTGGTGGCCGACTGCTCAAGACGCTGGAAGAAAAGGGGTATCGCGTGCGCTGTATGGCCCGCCGACCGGATTTTCTTCGTCCACATGTCGGGCCACGAACCGAAATTGTTCGCGGGGACGTGCTGGATGCGGATTCGTTGACGCCGGCTTTGCGCCAGGTGCATACCGCGTATTACCTGGTTCATTCCATGGGTTCTCCCAGGGAATTTCAAAAACATGATCGACAGGCGGCAGAGAATTTTGCCCGGGCGGCCAAACAGGCCGGTGTGCAGCGCATTATTTATCTCGGTGGCTTGGGCAAGGGGCCGGATTTATCTCCGCACTTGGCCAGCCGACAGGAAGTCGGACGGATATTACGCGATTCCGGCGTGCCAACGATTGAGTTCCGGGCCTCTATTATCATTGGTTCGGGAAGCCTGTCTTTTGAGATGATTCGAGCGTTGGTGCACAAGTTGCCGGTAATGGTGACGCCGCGCTGGGTCAGCACGCTCACCCAGCCAATCGCCATCGAAGACGTAATCGATTATTTGTTAGCCGGCATGACCGTGGAATGTTCGCCGAAAGGAATGGTATATGAAATTGGCGGGCCGCAACGCTTATCATATCTTGGTTTGATGCAGGAATACGCGCAGTTGTGCGGCCTGCGTCGGTGGATGCTGAAAGTGCCCGTATTATCGCCGCGCTTGTCCAGTTTCTGGTTGACGTTGTTTACGCCTTTGTACGCGAACATTGGTCGGCAATTGATCGACAGCGTGCGGAACGAGACCGTGGTTGAAGATGAGCGGGCGTTGCGGGATTTTTCCATTCAGCCGCGGGGCGTGCATGAAGCCATGGAACGGGCCATGGTCAACGAGGATCGCGAGTTCGCCCAGACGCGTTGGTCGGACGCCTTGGCTCACAGTCGGCTAACACGGGGGTGGGGTGGGGAACGTTTTGGCAGCCGATTCGTGGATTCGCGGACGGTTTTCGTGCCGTGTTCACCGGATAAGGCTTTCCGGCCGATACAACAGATTGGTGGTGAGCAAGGGTGGTATTTTGCGGACACTTTGTGGCAGTTCAGGGGTTTTATTGATTTGGTCATCGGGGGAGTAGGTTTGCGTCGCGGCCGGCGTGATCCGGAACAGATCGCCCCCGGGGATACGATCGATTTTTGGCGGGTCGAGGCGTTCGAGCCGGAGCGGTTGTTACGGCTGTTTGCGGAGATGAAAGTTCCAGGCAGGGCGTGGCTGCAGTTTGAGGTTGATCCGAAAAAGGGGGGCGGTTCCACCATACGCCAGACGGCCATCTTTGACCCCACGGGTCTAGCCGGCCTGTTCTATTGGTATTTTCTTTATCCCATCCATACCCTTATTTTCGCCGAAATGCTACGGCGTATCGCCCAAAGCACTCGAACGTAGTTGCAATCCCTGGTGATTCCGAATTATGATTACATTGTTATGCTGGAAAACCATGGAGGTGCATTTTGATCGAACGTGTGGAGCGATTACCGGAGCCTGAACCGAATATCGAAAACGTATTGGCTGTTTTGCGTCGGGAAAAGCCCCAGAACGTGCCATTCCTGGAAATAAAGCTGGACGACGAAATATATTCCGTCATTCTGGGTGAGCCTTTCAAACTTTGTTCTGCCGGTATGTCCCCTGAGCAGCGGGAAAAAGCCATTCGTCAGCAGGTGGCGGTACATCATCGGCTGGGCTTTGATACCTTTCGGCTACGCACGGGTATTCCTTTTGACGTGGTGCGCAACAAGTCCGGGGATACCGCCGGGCTGAGCAGGGGGGAACGGGCCTGGCAGAACGAAAACGAAGGCCCGTTGGCTACTCCGGAGGATCTGGAACAATATCGCTGGCCGACCATAGACGAAGTTGAGTTTGCCCCTCTTGATGAATACCTAAAGGTGCTGCCTGAAGGGATGGCCATGCTGGCGTATTGCAGCGGGGTGTTCGAGTGGAGCAGTTGGCTCATGGGCCTGACGCCCTTCATGATGGGCTTATATGAAAACCCGGGCATGATTCGTGAAGTGGTTGATAACGTCGGCGGATTGATCTATCAGTCGTTTGAATACTGGTGCCAGTTTGACGAGGTGCCCCTTTTCTGGCTGGGTGACGATCTGGGTTTCAAAACTTCCACCATGATCAGGCCCGATCACATTCGCGAATACCTGTTTCCGTGGTATCGCAAGATGACTACCCTGGCCCACGAACATAACAAGCCTATGATTTTTCACTGCTGCGGTAATATTGATTCGATCACAAGCGACTTGCTCGAAGACGTCGGTTTTGACGCCCTGCACAGCTTTGAAGACGTGATTGAGCCGGTGGAACAGGTTTATCAGAAATGGCATCATAAGGCGGCGTTTGTCGGTGGGGTGGATATTGATATATTGGCCCGCGGCAGCGAGGAGCAAGTGGCCCAGCGGACACAACAGATTTTGGAAGCCTGTGCCCCGACCGGTGGGTACGCCGGCGGCAGCGGCAATTCCGTGACCAATTATATCCCCGTGGATAATTACCTCGCCATGATCGAAACCATTCATCGCTACAACGGCAGGATGTGACGGTCGGTTTGATTCGGTCTGTTTTTATCCATCTTTTCGCGCTTCAAAATGAAGGGCGGCGGAGTTGATGCAATAGCGTTCACCCGTTGGTGGTGGCCCGTCATCAAAAACATGTCCCAAGTGTGCGCCGCATCGGTTGCAGATTACTTCGGTGCGTATCATACCGTGACTCGGATCCGTTTTTGTTTCAATGTTTTGTTTATCCAGCGGGGCGTAGTAGCTTGGCCAACCGGTTCCGGATTTGAATTTGGTATCTGAGCTGAACAATTGCTGGCCGCAGCAGATGCACTTGTACACACCCTGTTCCTTGTGATCCCAGTATTTGCCGGTGAAGGCGGGCTCGGTGCCTTTTTCACGGGTGACGTGGTATTGCTCAGGGGTGAGCTGTTGCTTCCATTCCTGTTCGCTTTTCGTGACTTTTTCATCGCCCATGTTTGGCTCCAAGTGCGTATGATTCCTTGTTGTTTCTCGATTTACGTTTCCTGTTAACTCTTCACTTATCTTAGGGTTCGCCGTGACCTTCGCCCACCAGATTTACGGTATCTCAACCAGGAATTGGAATTATTTGTTGCAATAGTGAGGAAAAGAACTATCTTAAAAAAAGGCTGATCATATTCGATTTATTTTGCGGACCTGTCTTGTGTGCATCGAGGTGATTTTTGTGGAGCAGACCATGAGAAGCGGAGTTTACTTTCCATTATTAACGACGTGTACTGTTTTATGTTGGCTTGCCGGTTCGGGGTGTGTATCAGCACCGCGGGAGATTCCCACCGGCGAGTGGCGGGGGACGGGAACTTTCCTGTGGCACTCCGCCGAAGAAGGGAGCACTACCCGGCCGGCAGGGCAAGGGCACGAACCGTTGACCCGCGAGTATGAAACCCGCCTGGGTATCGAGAAGAAGGAAATCGCCGGACAAGACGCGTACATTTTAAAAATCCTATCCTATCGTGGAAAGATACCTAAGCTTCGTGGTGATCTTACATTTATCCGCCTGGCTATGGTTTGCATGGCGGATGAGGATGGGAACTGGAAACGGTATGTCCTGAAGGATGTGGACTTTAATGTTGAGGAAAATCTGTGGAATGAAAGATGGGCATTGGATGAAGAAAAACTTACCAAGCCAATTCCCTTTGCTTTAGTCAGAACCTATCGAAGAAAAAATAGTTTGGTGTTGCACATATACTATATGGAAAACTGGCAGGATACGTTCGTTTTTCAGCATGACAAGGTTTGTAAAATCGGGAACATACTGGATCTCCATAAACAAGAATGGGAAAAAGCGGAAGAAATCGCCTGGGTGGAAAGCCTGGAGAAGGTAAAGTAAGATAAGGCTGGTGATTGAAAATAATGAACCGGTATGCAGGTTCTGTGCACCTTATTGTATATTGCTCAAACTGTTCAGTTGATTCCATATTAATAACGGGAGGTCAGCGGTGAAACGATTCAGTGTATTATCTATTCTTTTGGTAGCGGTAAGTTTCTCCTGCACGCAGATGGAAAAGTCCTGGCGACAAAGTACGGAACGAATGCAGGGATTCGTCAGCCTGTTTAACGGCGAAAATCTCGACGGCTGGCAGGGTGCCAAGAGCGAATACGGTGTCAAGGACGGGGTGCTGTATTCCAAGGAAGGGTGCCACGGTAATCTGTTTACCGAAAAGGAGTATAGCGACTTTATTCTGCGCTTCGATTACAAGTTGCGGCCCGGCGGAAACAACGGCATCGGCGTTCGTTGCCCGCTGGAGGGCACCCCGGCTTTCACGGGTATGGAAGTGCAGCTGCTGGACGATTCCTATCCCGAGTATCAGAAATTTATACCGGTGCAGTTCAACGGAGGCATTTACGGGGCGGTGGCGGCTGAACGCGGACATATGAATCCCGTCGGCCAGTGGAACAGCATGGAAATTATGGCTAACGGCCCGCATGTCAAGGTGACCCTCAACGGCGCGGTCATTCTGGATACTGACCTGCGCGAGGTGGGCACGCCGGAGATTCACAACTATAAGCTCACCGGTTTGTTACGTGAAAAAGGTTATATTGCCATTTGCGGCCATGAGCATTACGTGGAGTTCCGCGATCTGCGTATAAAGGAATTGGACTGAATAAATTCTCAAGTGGCGAAATTTTATACGATTGTTGATTGAAAGGGACTATAAATGCGCTACGTATTCTGGATTGCGGCAGTTTTGTTTCTGCTCAACGTGATGTGTAATTCGGGGGGAGACCGTGCGGCGAAGTATGCGGATCAGTCCGCGGCGGGCGAACACGGATTTGTCTCCATGTTTAACGGTAAGAACCTCGACGGCTGGCAGGGAGCGGAAGAAGATTACGGCGTCAAGGATGGCGTGTTGTACTGCAAGGATGGCCGATGGGGCAAGCTTTATACTGAAAAGCAGTACAGCGATTTTATCCTGCGTTTTGATTTCAAGCTGCGGCCTGGCGGGAACAACGGGATAGGTGTTCGCTGCCCGATCACAAAAGAAGAGCCGGGCTTCGAGAGTTTTGAGATTCAAGTCCAGGACGATTCCTATCCCGAGTACCAGAAGTTCAAACCGGTGCAATACACGGGGTCCGTTTACGGGGCGGTAGCGGCGAAACGCGGCCATTTAAAGCCGGTTGGTGAGTGGAACAGCATGGAAATTTTCGCCGACGGCCCGCATGTGAAAGTGACTGTCAACGGAGCGGTCATTCTGGATACGGACTTGCGTGAGGCGGGCACCCCGGAGATCCACGGTCATAAGCTGACCGGTCTGCTGCGGGAAAAAGGGCATATTGCGTTGTGTGGCCACCAGGAGCACGTGGAGTTCCGCAATATGCGTATCAAGGAAATGGATTAAAGGGATTTCCATGCGGAGATAATCTAACGGATTGTCAATGGAAGGGGATGATAAGTGCGCTACGTATTTTTGATCGCCAGTGCGATGTTCTTGCTCAACCTGGTGTGTAGCTCGGCGCAAGATTGCCCGGAGAAATGTTGCGATCAGCCCGCTACGGAGTGTGAAAGCGGATTTGTTTCCTTATTCAACGGGAAGAATTTTGACGGCTGGCAGGGCGCACTCGGTGCTTATGAAGTCGAAAACGGGGTGCTCTCCAGCAGGAAAGGCGCCCATGTTAACCTTTTCACGAAAAAAGAGTACAGCGATTTTATTCTCCGTTTAGAATACAAAGTTCCGCCATGCGGCAATAACGGTGTCGGTATTCGTACCACGCTGGAGGGAGCACCTTCTGTGTGCGGCATCGAAATCCAGATTCTGGACGATGCCCTGGCAAATCATCGCAAACTTGATCCCGTGCAATTGAACGGCTCGATCTATGGTGTGGTGGCGGCCGAGACAGGCCATGATAAGCCGGTGGGCGAATGGAACGCTATGGAAATCTACGCCGACGGTCCGCATATCCGGGTGACATTAAACGACGTAGTTATCGTTGATGCGGATATCAGTCAATTTGGCGATGTTCATTATCATGGCAACGACCTGGTCGGCCTGCACAACGAAAAAGGTCATATCGCCCTTTGTGGTCACAATGATCCGGTATCCTTTCGTAATATCCGCATAAGGGAGCTTGATTAAAGATTAACATGAAGTTGACATTGCCCAGATGGGCGATCGACGATTGTCGGGCGAAAAAAGCCGCTGTTTTGTGGATTGAGATGAGTTGCCTTCACTATCCGATTCGCAGGAAAGAGATCAATGAAGCCGCCGGTTGTTGAAACATATCCGGTTGGTGTTGCAGCATTTCGAGTACCAAAACATTGTGTATCAAATGGAAGGTCAGGGCGGGTACGAGACTTTTGCGCAAGGCTACCAGGATGCTCATGGCCACAGCCAAAAGGGCGGTTCCTGCGATCCCCAACACCCCTTCGTAAACATGAGCTCCCCCAAACATAACAGCCATGATCACGATGCTCAACCACCATCGTCGGCAGAGGGCATATAAACGGGTCAGTAGAAAACCGCGAAAAGCAACTTCTTCCCACAAGGACACGAAGCACATCAGCAAGACAATGACTCCGAAGGACATCTTCGGAAATGTTTCCTGTATTGTCTTTTGTGTTTTGGTGGCCTCATCCAGGATTTCTGGAAAATAAAAAAGGAGAAAAGAGCCAAGCGCCATCAAAACAATATAAGTGCAAAAAAGCCCGCCGATACCCACCAGTACGTTTGCCCCGAAAGCGCGGGTATGCCAGCCAATACTGTGCAATGAATGTCCATTGGCTAAAACCATGGCAAAACAGGCCAACATCACGCAGACACCCACGCAAAACGATTCTATCAGGGGTAGCCAATTCCCCCATTGTTCTTCGGATGGGAAAAATATCCCCGCAAGTATCAATCCGAATATACCGGCTACCACTCCGAAAATTATCTCGGCGATGGCTTTGACAGGGGAGAGATCGGGCGGCATTTGGGGATTTAATGCGGATGCCCCCGCTTGGGTGGTTTCCACCTGTTCGCGAGGAATCGGCCGGGCCATGGGGATTTCGGCGGACGGATTATGGATCGATAGTTTGTCGGGATAATCATTCATAAAGATGGAAAAGCCGGTTTGTAATTCAGGAGTCCTTTTGTTCAATGATAGCCTTTTTAAAGGGTGGAAAGAGGCGGGCGAAAAAAGGGACCGCCCCCGGGGCCTGGCGGGTCCTTCCCA